>NZ_CP063197.1 GCF_003574835.2 Thermobifida halotolerans
GATCCTCACCCCCCGTCAACCCAAAACTGACAGCACGGACGTACTGGTGATGAGCCCGGCCGAACACCTCACCCACCGCTATTTGGCCACCGACCTGCCGCCCCGCCTGATGCGCGGAGCGGAGGCGGCCTGGCACCACCGACTGCAGGCCCTGCCCGCCCGCGAACTACTGGACCGCGCCCTGGCCGATCCTGACCTGGACGCCGCCGACCACCTGGCCGTGGTTGGCCTGCTCGCCCAACTGCGGGCGGAGTGGGAGGCCACCGAGGCCACCGCCCTGCAACGTGCGCACGAGGCCGGGGCCTCCTGGGCCGACATCGGCGCCGCACTCGGGATCACCCGCCAGTCCGCGCACGCCCGCGCCCGCCGCCGCAGCACCGGCACCCCCACCCGCCTGTCAGGCCAACACTGACACCACCGGGGCGGGGAGTTCGCCGGACAGTTCCCGGCTCGACCGTCATGCCGGCCACCCCACCCACTTGCCGAAGGAGTTCTGATGGTCGAGCCCGAAAGCGCGCCGCCGCGCCGCACGGATGCGCACCTGGCCGCGCTGTCTTTGGTGCGCGCCTGGGCCGAGGCCGAAGCCGACGCCCTGCACGCCACCGCCACCGGTGCTGCCTGGACCTCGGCGAGGACATCGAGCCCGACCACGGGGCGGGACGCACCACCCGCTGGCACCGCAAGCAGATCCGCACCCGCCAGGGCGTGACCAACGACCCGCCCAGGGCCCGCAAGATCGCCGCTGAGGCGATCCGTGAGGCCGCCTGGTCCAAGAACTACCCGCCCGACCTGATCAACGTCGCGCTGGACCGCCTGGTGGAAGCGTCGCTGGAGCTGCCGGGGTTCACCACCTTGGACGAGATGGCCGCCCGCATCCGCTCCGAGGTCAACGCCGAGATCTTCGCGCAGGCAACCTGTTCGAGGCGGACGGGGAATGGGTTCAGCGCCACAGGCCGGTCAGCCAGGCCCGCACCGACGGGGTTCGGCGAGGCGGCGCGGAAGGCGGTGCGGAAGGTCGGGGACGCGCATCCTGGGCTACGGACCGTGGGGCACTGGGAGAGAATTTCACCGGGAGCCCGAGCAACCGGTTGATGTCGATCGCGGGGTTCCACCGCAGTCGGTCCGGATCAACGGCCAGGGTGACCTTGGGGAGGCGGTCGACCACCGACACCAAGGCGCTCTCGGCCAGAGTCTGGGCGATGTCCTGTCCCGCCACGGGGCAGTGGTGCATGCCCGCTCCCCACGTCAGGTGGGCGCGGTTGGTGTACAGGGCGGTAGAGGACCTGGTGTTGCGCATCAGGTCCAGGTGGGCCAGGCCAAACCCGATCAGCACGCAGTCGCCGCGCCGGACGAGGTAGCGGCCGATACGCAGGTCGGCCAAGGCGTACCGGCCGACCAGGAGCTGCACGGGAGGATACTCGTGCACGGCGGAGGTGGCGACCTGATCTGCCGTGATCTCGGCGCGCAGTAGTGCAGAGCGGGTGTCGGCGTCGGTGAGGAACTTCAACAGGGTGTTGCCGATCAGCGCTGTGGCCGGGTCGGCGCCGGCCGCCACCAGCAGTGCCAGATGGTCGCGCGCCTCGGTGTCGCTCAGGCCGTGTTCGATCAGCACCGAGGTGATGCTGCCGAATTCGGGGCGGGTGTGGGAGGTTGCGACGACGTCGGCCAGGAGTTGCTGGGCCTGCTGGTAGGCGGCGGCGCTCTCGTCGGTGCCTGCCCACACCTGCTGGATGAGCCTGCACAGCAGGGTGGCCTGTGACCAGGGCAGCCCGAACATGCGCCCCAGCACGAGAATCGGCAGGGGCGCGGCGTAGTCGGCCACCAGGTCCGCGTGGCCGGTCTGGCAGACCTGGTTGAGCAGCAGGTCTGAGCTGTCGGAGATGAGGCTGTTCATGCTCGGGTAGCTCCGCAGGGCCGCGGTCATGGCGGTGGACCAGCGTTTGTGCCGCTCGGGGTCATCCACGCTCAACATGTGGTCACGCGGCTGGTACTGGGCGTACAGGCCGCTGGTGGGGGGGATACGGCCGTTGGCCATGTCTGCCCAGTTGCGGGAATCACGCGACCACACCTGCGCGTCGTGGAGCACTCGGCGGTTGAGGTCCCAGGTCAGCGGCAGCCAGACCCGCACCCCGTCGGCGATCTCCACCGGAGCGAGCTCGCCGAAGGCGTCCTGCAGGCGCCGGAACAGGGCCTTCCGGTCTCGGGGAGCGGATCGGTGCAGGGCCACGACATCGCGCTCGGGCTGCTCGTACAGGGTGGAGGGAGGCATCACAGTCACGGATCGATCCAGGAGGTCGAGGGGGTTGGACAGCTCATTGTGCCCGCCCTCATCACGTTAGGTAACCAAAAGGCGTGGAAGTGGAACTTCTTGGAACAAAGCCCAGCTCACACTGCTGCGACCCCGGACAAGTGTCTCAACTTTTTGACATAAGTTGATCGGTGGTGGGCGAAAAGCGACACTAGGAGCCGTTTCGGCAACCGATGCGTCTGGAGAGTCATGTCCCACTCCCCCGCCCCTATCCGGATCGACCTGGGGCGCCGATACGACGCCGACAGCCTCGCGGCCGAGCTCATCGCCCAAGGTCCGGTCGCCGCCGTGGAGATCAACGACGCTGTCGTCTACGCCATCACCCACTACCCGAAACTGCGCGCTGTCCTGGAGGCCCCGCAGGTCTGGCGGCGCGGCGCCGCACACTGGAGGGACCTGCAGACCGGACGCATCCCCGCGTCCCACCCCCTGGTCCAGTTGATCGGTCCGGTGGAGAGCATGCTGACCAGCAACGGGGACGACCACGCCCGCCAGCGGCGGGTGCTGCAGAAGGCGTTCACCCCGCGCCGCATCGCGGCGCTGCGCCCCACGATCGTCGACATCGTGGAGGCCCACCTCGACGAGATGGCCAAGGCCCCCGGCCGCATCGACCTCAAGCAGGCCCTAGCCTGGCCCGTGCCCATCCAGGTGGTCGCGGCCCTGCTGGGCATCCCCCGCGCCGACTGGCCCGCTCTGCAGACCATCACCCAGGGCATCTTCGCGGGCGACCCCTCCGTGATGGAGGAGGCGGGCGCCTTCATGCAGCGGCTGCTCGCCGAGAAAAAGGATGCCCCGGCGGGGCAGGACCTGACCACCGACATCGCCCACGCCCAAGCCGGCGGCGTCCTGAGCGACACCGAGGCCGTCTTCAACCTCATGCTGATGGTCATCGCGGGGTTCGAGACCACCGCGGGCACCGTCACCAACGCCGTGGAGTTGCTGCTGGAGCACCCCGACCAGCTCGCGCTGCTCACCAGCGGCCAGGTGGACTGGCGCAACGCCGTGCGGACGGTCATGTGGCACCGCCCGGCCGTGTCCCTGCTGCCCGCGCTCTACCCGCGCCAGGACACCGCCATAGGCGGCACCACCGTGCCCGAGGGCGCTTTCGTGCTGCTGGCCTACGGGGCGGCCAACCGCCACGGAGCCCGCACCCACAGCCCCCGCGTCGACGTGGTCTCCCCTCCCGCCAGCCACCTGGGGTTTGGGCACGGCATCCACCGCTGCCTGGGCGCGGCCCTGGGCGAGCTCGAACTGGAGGTCATGCTCTCCCGGCTCTTCCAGCGCTTCCCCGACCTGGAGTTCGACCCTGCCCAGACCGACGTGCAGCCCGCACTGAGCCTGATGATGGGCCACCCCGAACAGCTCCTCGTCCGCTGGAAAGCCTCCGCCGAGGCCTAGCGGCCCGTCCACGCCGCAGGCCCCCACAGTCGGAATGGGGCCTGCACGAAAGGGCTGTTCAGGTGTCGCTGCGGGCCAGAGCCTCGTCGATCCTGCGGCGATCCAGCGAGGGATCGCCGGGCAGTCTCAGAGTGCGCCACATCATGGTGAGCGGCACCTCCATCGCAGCGTAGGCAGTCTCCGACGTCGGGGGCCCGAAGCGCCACAGCCGGTGGAACTGGTGCTGGAAGCTCAAGGCGAAAAAGTTGAGGAGCTCCCGTGGGTGGGGCACCGGCTGCAGCCGTCCCGCCTCGATGTCGGCCTCGTAGAGCCTGAGCCCTCACCGCCGTTCGAGATCTTCTCGAACGGCGGTGCAACCGTCAATCACCAAACGTCACAACAAACCCGAAACCACGCGATGAGAGGGCTAGAGAATCAACCCTCTTCTCTGTCTCCCAGACGCAGTTCCAGCAGCGCGTACTGCTCCAGCAGGTCCTCGACCGTGGTGTCGCGGCGGGCGGCCAGTTCGGCGAGCAGGTCGTGGGCGAGTTCGGCCACGGCGTCGGTCAGGGCCTGGGCGTGGGTTGGGGAGGTCTGGCCCCACTGGGAGGCAGCGCGCACCCGCGGGGCGTCGGCCGGCTCGACCCAGGCAGCACCGGTGGCGGTGGCGTGCAGGGCGTCGGCTTCGGCCTCGGCCCAGGCGCGCACCAAAGACAGCGCGGCCAGGTGCGCATCCGTGCGGCGCGGCGGCGCGCTTTCGGGCTCGACCATCAGAACTCCTTCGGCAAGTGGGTGGGGTGGCCGGCATGACGGTCGAGCCGGGAACTGTCCGGCGAACTCCCCGCCCCGGTGGTGTCAGTGTTGGCCTGACAGGCGGGTGGGGGTGCCGGTGCTGCGGCGGCGGGCGCGGGCGTGCGCGGACTGGCGGGTGATCCCGAGTGCGGCGCCGATGTCGGCCCAGGAGGCCCCGGCCTCGTGCGCACGTTGCAGGGCGGTGGCCTCGGTGGCCTCCCACTCCGCCCGCAGTTGGGCGAGCAGGCCAACCACGGCCAGGTGGTCGGCGGCGTCCAGGTCAGGATCGGCCAGGGCGCGGTCCAGTAGTTCGCGGGCGGGCAGGGCCTGCAGTCGGTGGTGCCAGGCCGCCTCCGCTCCGCGCATCAGGCGGGGCGGCAGGTCGGTGGCCAAATAGCGGTGGGTGAGGTGTTCGGCCGGGCTCATCACCAGTACGTCCGTGCTGTCAGTTTTGGGTTGACGGGGGGTGAGGAGCCAGGACACGCCGCGCTCGCCGACCAGGTCGCACACCGCCCGCTCGTCCCAGGCGGGCAGGCCGCTCTGCTCGGCGGCCTGTTCCAGCCGGGTGGCCAGCGCGGCCAGCCGCCCCTCGGCCTGGTCGGGCTCGGCGATGTTCTCGTCCATGCGCGCCTTGACCGCCTCGGCCAGCAACCGGTCCGGCTCCAGCGTGCCGTCCAGGACCAGGGCGAGTACCTGCACCGCGTAGGCCCGCCGGCAGTAGCTGCGCTCCAGCACCACCCGCACCCCGGGCAGCGCCTCCTCCACCAGACCACGCACCACCTCCCGGGCAGGGCCGCAGTGCCAGCGCAGCCGCCACGCGCCCGCGCCCTCGTGTTCGGCCTCGGCCACGCAGCCGGGCCAGCGCCGCTCCACCTCAGCGGCCAGGCCGTGCATGCGTCGGGACGTACTCGATCTCGCCATGATGTCAGCCTAGGACTGACATTCCGGAAGTGTCAACGTAAGGCTGACAGGCGGAATAGGAGGCGGCGGGGGAGGACTAGCCCGCGGCCCGGGCGCTGAGGGGCGGGCCCGCACTCCCGCTTTCGTGTCCGTTTTGCCCGGGTTCCTGGTTTGCGATAAGGGAAGGTTATCGAAAACCAGCGGAACAGCGGCCCCCGTAGGCCGGTACCGCCAGAGCGCCCGCCGCGGTTCCGGTTGTTTCCTTGCTTCGGGACCTTCTCCTTGGGAGGTTCGCCTTGCTGGAAGAGACATTGGGGGCGGGCGTGCTCTTACCCCTGTCCCCTCAATCCTCGCCTCCGTTGCGGGACTGTTCGTCCCTGGCGGAAGCGAGGGCTGGCTTCTGCCTTCCTTCTGTGGAGCCATCGGAGCCCTAGTCCATAGGCGGCGGCAGTGACGGCACCGGTCACGAGCCCGCCGAACAGGACGGGCGTGACATAGTCGGTGTTTCGGCAGGCGTTCTCTGGCGGTACCGGTTCCGTCCAGGAGTTCACGCAGACGATGTCGAAGTTTTGGACGATGGTGAGGCTCGTTTTGCCCCCTAGATAGAAGGTCGCGGCGAACAGCGCTACCCCTGCCAGGGTGAGGAGCATGCCCACCAGCACTCCGGCCGTGGCTTCCGTGAGAGGCCGACCGCGGAACCGCCGCAGCAGCAGGACGTAGACGACAAGCACAACCAGGCCGACAAGGAACCCGCCGAGGAGGACGGGAATCACATAGCCCATGTGGTCGCAACTGTACTCGGGCGGATCGGTGCCGGGCCGACGGGCGCAACCGGCACCGGTGAGCCGCAGAGTATGGAACGTGACCACACCCCCGAAGAAGAAGGCGAGGGCGGGCAGCGCCACCCCACAAACCACGGTGAGCAGGACAAGGACAACTTCGGCCACCACGCGCATCGCGGGTCTGCCTTCCAAACGGGGCGAGAGCCGACGCCATCTTCGAAGCATCGGCCCCCAGCGTCAAGAGAGGGTCGCGGGCCTGAGGCCCACTTGGAATCAGAAGCACCAGTGTTCAATGAAGTCGTCCCAGTCACCGGGGTTGGGACCAGCGCGGTGGCTACCCTGTGCCCAGGTGTCGGGCGTGCCGTACATGAACTCACCGGTAACGGAAGCCAAGGGGGGAACCGCGGCAACGGAGACGTCCCGCCCACCCGCACGGTGGGCGGGACGTCCTCCTCCTCGGCAGGGTCGGCCGGGTGGTCTACAGCGCCAGCGCGGCCTTGAGCCCGGCCGCGACCGAGGTCATCGTCGCCAGGCTCAACGCCCCGGCGTCCTCGGCCAGGTCATCGCCGTAGAGCAGGGTGATCTCATCGCACAGCACCCAGCCCACGAGCGGATCGGCCGGACCCAGCGGGACCACAGTGGGCCGCGACTCCTTCTTCGTGGTGGTCAGCCGCACCGCCAGGCAGTCGCCCAGGGCGCGGTTGCGGTGGTTGTTGGACACCACCAGCCAGGGCTTGCGGCCGAAACCGATGTCGGCCCAGTACACGCGCCCGCGCACCGGGACGGATCCGCTCACTCGCGACCTCGGCGCGAGACGCGGCCGCGCATCGCGGCGCGGGCGGCGCGGTCCTCGTCGGTGCGTTCGGCGGCCATGGCGGCGTAGGAGTCGGCGAGCATCTGGTCTGCGGCCGCCTGGCGGCCCGCCTTGACCAGGGCGGTCAGGGCCGCCGACATCGACAGCGTTCCTTCGGCGGGGGTGCCGACGATCTCGACCAGAGCGGTGCGCTCGGCCGTGCCGGGGTGGCGAGCGGCCTCGGCGAAGCGTTCGGTCTCGTGCTCCACGGTGACGGGGGCTCGCTTCTTCTTCGGGGTGGCTTGCTGTGTCATCACCATGCCCTCCAGTGTGACGCACATCGTGTCGCAAAGTATGCGACTCTCATTGTCTCATACCCATGATTTTCGGCCTCGGCACCCGGTCGCGCTCGACTCGGAGCGCGCGCAACTCGTGTAGCTCGGTGGTCAGGTGCTGATCATGAGCCGGTGGCCGGTGGGCAGCACGCCTTCGGCGCGGTAGCCGGACCAACCGTGCGGCGGTGGGACCCTCATCACGGCGTGCTCGGCCAGCACCGCCTCCAGGGCGGGCTCGTGTACCCGCAGCAGTGCCCACAGCCCGGCGCCGTCCTCGACGTCCTCCAGGACGTGAAGGAGGCGCACGCCACCACCGAGCGTGGCCGCCCAGTCGACCAGGCCCCGCAGCAGAGCGGCGTGAGCGGCGGTGGAGGCGTCGGGGTGGCGCAGCACGTCCCCACCGGCCGGGCCGGGCGCGGAGACCGCTTCCACCCGCACCCCGCCCACGGCGCCTTCGGTGCGCCAGCCGTCGACGTCGGCGAGCTTCTCGGCCGCCCATCCCTGGGCGTCGGCGACGGCGTGCACCAGGGTGTGCTGGTCCTCCTCTGTCAGGACGGCGGCCGGGGTGAGGGTGACGGGGGGCGAGGATGTCGGCGCCGGGCTCCAGTGCGGCGTCCAGCGGCACCGTCGCCCCGGTGGTCTCCAGGACGCGGGCGGCCACGGTGAGCAGGCGGGGCAGGGGTGGGTGTTCACGGGCTCTCCTGGAGTTCGGTGCGGCGGCCGCCGGATAGCTCCGGCACATGCTTGTACAGCGTCGAGCGGGACACGCCGAGCAGGCGGGCGATGGCGGCCACCGAGTTGTCAGGGCGACTCAGCAGGTCGCGGGCGTGACGGATCTGCTCCGGGGTCATCGCCGGGGGCCGCCCCAGGCGCTTGCCCGCGGCGCGGGCGGCGTCCAGGCCCTCCTTGGTGCCCTCGACGATGAGTTCGCGGATGAACTCGGCCAGCGCGGCGAACACGTGGAAGACCAGGCGCCCGCCCGGGGTGGTGGTGTCCAACGCTTCGTGCAGGGACCTAAACCCCACCCCGGCGCGGCGCAGGTCGGAGACCAGGGTGATGAGGTCGGCCAGCGACCGGGCGAGCCGGTCCAAGGAGGCCACGACCAGGGTGTCGCCGGGCCGCAGGTAGGCCAGGCACGCCTGGAGTTCGGGGCGGTGGGCGTCGCGGCCGGACTTCTTGTCGGCGAACACCTTGGCGCAGCCGGCGGCTTCGAGGGCGCGGAGTTGGCGGTCGAGCTTCTGGTCGCGGGTGGAGACCCGGGCATAGCCGACCAGCGCCCCGCCACCGTGGGCGGGCGCGGGGGCGAGCGGGTCGTCCGGGAGGGTGAGAGCGGGGGCGGTGTCCATCTCCCGAGTGTACGAAAAACGGTGCCCTCGGACTAGATGAACACTCGGACTTTCCAACACGTTTTTCCGACACTCTCAGGCGCCGTTCCGCGCCCTCCGACGGCGTCCCGGCCAGGTGTCCGGAAAACGATCGATTCTTAGACACCCCCCGCCGGTGGCAGGCGGCGGGTTCGGAGTGCCCTGCGGGGCGGGGTTGCCGGATGTGGCAACCAGGTGGCGCAGCGAGACCGGAATGGCTAGCGTGAGGACCCCCCATTCCGGTCCTGGGCGGACACAGGCGGACGGGGCGGGGGAAGTGCGACAGGTCCGGGTCCACGGAAGATAAGGGGAAGTGGTGGGGATGGACGGTGGTGAACTGGTGGCAGCCGGGGCCGCGGCCCTGGTTCAGGCCATGACCACGGAAGGCTGGGAGGCGGTGCGCCGACGGGTGGCGGCCCTGTTCGGCCGCGGCCACCAGGCGGCCGAGGCCGAACTGGACCGGACCCGCGAAGAACTCACCGGGGGTGAGACCACGGTCGAGGAGGCCGCGGCGGAATGGCGGACCAAGCTGCGCCGCCTGCTCAAACACCACCCCCAGGCCGCCGAGGAACTACAGGCCCTCCTCACCGACCTCGCCCCCGCCCGGGGGGCGGTGTCCAACACGATCACCGGGAACGTGTCTGGAACCGCGGTCCAGGCCCACACCATCTCCGGCGGAATCACCACCACCTACCACGGCGACCACGTCGATCAGCGCGGTGCCCGCGCCGGACGCGACGTGATCGGCACACAGCACCACCACCACGGCGGGCGGGGCGGACAGCACTGAGCATGGGTCGCAACAAGCCCAGAAAGCCCAAAAAGGAGAAGACGAAGAAGCCCCGCTCCACGGCTTACCGCAGCCACATCGACCAGCGCGACGCCCGCGCCGAACGCAACGTGATCGGCGTGCAAAACCATTACTACGGTGCCGGGTCGGCGGGGGCGGCGCAGGCGAGGGTGGGGCTGCCCTCGCCCGAGGCCGGATTCACCGGACGTGAGGCCGAACTGGCCCAGGTCCTCGACGTGCTCGACCCCACGCAGGAGGCGGGGGTGGGGGTGGTGGTGTCGGCAGGCATGGGCGGTGTGGGCAAGACCGCCCTGGCTCTGGTCGCCGGACACACCGCCCTGGAGCGCGGATGGGTGGCCGGGGCGCTGTTTGTCGACCTGCACGGCTACACCACCCCGGTCGACGGCGACCGTGCGGTGCACGCCCTGCTGCAGGTACTGGGCGTGCCGGACGAGAAGATTCCCTCCGATGCGCAGGCACGCGCGGGAATGTATCGCGCCCTACCGGAGCAGCACGCGCAGCAGTGGGGTGGGCCGGTGCTGGTGGTGGCCGACAACGCCTCCGCGCCCGAGCAGGTCCGCCCACTCGTCCCCGGCCATCAACGGCACCGGTTGCTGGTCACCTCCCGCCACCGGCTGGGCTCGCTGACCGCCCGCCACCTCTCCCTGGACACCCTGGATGCCGAGACAGCGGTACGGGTGCTGGCCGGGGTGCTGCGCATCAGCGACCCCGAGGATGAGCGGGCCGCCGACGCAGCCGGCCTGACCGCGCTGGCTCGGGCGTGCGGGCGCCTGCCGCTGGCGTTGCGCATCAGCGCGGCCCAGTTGGTCAACGCCCCCGACCTGGGCCCGGGCGAGCTGGCCGAACAACTGGCCGATGCCGCCGACCGGCTCGCCTATCTGGAGGACGGGGAGCGTAGTTTGCGCGCGGTCTTCGACCAGAGCCGCTCCCGCCTGCCCCAAAACCAGGCCGAACTGCTGGCGCTGCTGGGCCTGGCCCCGGGCCCCGACATCTCCACGGCCGCGGCCGCCGTCCTCGCCAATACCACCGAGCAAGAAGTGCTTCCTCGGCTGCGGAGGCTGGCCGCCGCCCACCTGCTCACCCACACCCGCGGCCGGTGGGCGATGCACGACCTGACCCGCGCCTATGCCGCCTCCCTCACCGCCACACGCCCTGCCTCCCGCTATCCGCGCGCCCGGCGCCGTCTGCTCGACCACTACGCCACCCAGACCCTCCACGCCGATCTGCGGTTGCGTGCCCTGCCCGGGAAGCAGGCCCCCGACACCTTTCCCACCGCCGAGCACGCGTGGGCGTGGCTGGACGCCGAACGGGCCGTACTCATCGACGCCGCCCACACCGCCCACCACACCGGCCACACCCGCGCGGCCATCGGCCTGCCCCTCACCCTCACCCTCAGCCACTACCTGGATCGGCGCCGCCTCTTCACCGACCTCGCCGCCCTCGCCCAACACACCGCCCACACCACCGGCGAAGTCCGCAACGAAGCCGCGGCCTGGGGCAACCTCGGCACCGCCCTGCACGAGGTGCGGCGGTTCGAGCCATCCAGGCCCACCAGCAGGCCCGCACCCTGCACCAGCAGACCGGTGATACCCACGGCGAAGCCGCAGCCTGGAACAACCTCGGGGTGGCGTTGGGCAGTGTGGGCCGGTACGGCGAGGCGGTGGAGTGGTTGGACAAGGCGGTGGCGTTCTTCACCAGTGAAGGCGACCAGCACCGGGAGGGCTGGTCCCGCTACGAACTGGGCGTGGTCCACACCCGCGCCGGCCACACCCGTGCGGCCGTTGCCCTGCTGGAGAAAGCCGTCTCACTCCTGGCCGCCGCCAACGACCCCCACACACACGAGAAAGCCCTCCACGCCCTCCAGCAGGCCCGAAAGGCCGCAGAACAAGCCGAAGAAGACGGGGAAACGCCCCAGGAGTAGACACCGCCCACTCATCGCCTTGGAGGGTTCTCGTGAGTCGCCTGTTTCCGGCTTTCGGCGTCAGGGGCGTCTTCGCTGTGTGCACGCGTGTGGTCCGGTTTCTGCTTGGTCGGCCCAGACGCGGCAGCAGGAGAGGGAGTCTGTGCCGGGTGTTCAGGGGCGGTTCTGCGGGGCTGCGGGCCTTTCATCCCACACAACCAGTTCATCCCAGGTCCACGCCTTAGCAGGCGTGCCATCCGATCACCGCCGAGCCTGGCCGCCGCATCACCCAACTGGCCGACCCATTCGGCACCATCTTCGGCCTGGAAGGCTGCTGACCAACAAAAAGAAAGAAGGGGGCGGCTTCGGCCGCCCCCTTCTACGCTGACGGGTTGCCTCGATAGGACAACGCTGACGCAGAGCAGAAGAGCTCGATCTCACAGGCTGGGGCGAGGCGGTGGTTTCCTGTGGGGCGCGTTGTTGCCTGGTGTGGGCCGGGGCGAAGGGGGAGGCTGTCGGTAGGCGGTATGGGACGTCTCCGGTAGGCGGGCCGTGTCCAGTGCTGCTCGCCGCGAGGGTGCCTGCTGGTACTCCTGGATGCTGCGCCCTTCAGAGGGAGGAGGTTCGGGAAGCCGCACCTGTTCCAGGGTCACCTCACCCGGACCCGCGTTGTGGGCTCGCGCGAATTGCTCCCGGCGTGCGCTCACAACGCCATGCACCGCCGTGTCATGGGGATAGGCAAGGGCCACCAGGCGTTCGGCCTCGACGGCCAACCGTTCCAGTGTGGACCGGGTCGTGTCGTTGACCTGTCCCCGGTGGGTCAACTCCGCGGTGTGGTCCAGGTAGGACTGGAGCCATCTCCGCACCTCCTGCGGACCGGGGGGCGCGTTGCGTTCCCGCTGTGCGGCCACCACCGCGGCTCCCGGAGTGGGATCGCGCCACTGCCTGCTGGGAGTGCGGGTGTTGGTGTGCAGATATTCAGCGTTGCGGTTGGTCACCCGCAAGACGTCCGGGCTTGGACTGTCCTCGGCGGCTTGCAGTGTGGAAGGGATCATCCGATAGGCGTTGTCGTGGGCACTGGTAGGCGTCCATCGCGGGGCGGCCTCACTGCCGGAGGGGTGCAGGTAGCGTCCGAGGGTGGCAAGGAGGCTCTCCCGGTAGGGAACCGCCAAGCCGACGACCTCCACCCGGTAGTTGGCGTTGGCGAACCGGTCTGCGGTCTGGACGACTGTGAGCGGGTCGCGGAACACGCCTTCGAACAGCAGGCTATGGCGTTTCTCCAAGGCGTAATTCAGGCAACGCCGGACCCATGCCCCCGAGGCCTGAGCGGTGGCATTGGGCATCAGCCAGGGATGGTCGCGACTGAGCACCTCGAAGTCGGGGTGGAACGGGCGCAGATCGTCGCCTGACAGGGGCACCAGTTCGTCCGGGTGAGAGCGGAGGATGGACTGTATGGCGTGGGACTTGCCTGCTCCGGGTTGGCCGCCTATGAGCACCAGCGTGGGCTGCTCGATCCCTTCGGGGTAACCCTCGAACACTTGGTCCCGGACGTTGAATTCCTCCCGATCGAAGATCCGGTCGAGGGTTTCGTCGTCGAGTGCGAAGTCGGAGGGCTTCACCCGCGTTCCTTCAATTCACGCAGTTCGCGGTTGCACCAACGGGTGAAGTCTTCGATGGCGTCGCGATCAGAGGGGTCGATGGCACGCTGCTTGTCGCGTAGTGCACGCATACGCGCCTTCCAGTGGCCCTGCTCCTGGGAAGCCTGCGCTGCCCGCCCCAGGGCGATGTACCTGGCCTGGAGGGCGCGGACGGTGTCGTCGAGGATGTCGTACAGAACGGTGATGTCGGAGGGTGCGTCCACTCTGTGTTCCTCTGCGTTGACGCGGCCGAACTTGCTGTGACGTCTAGAGCGCCTTCGGTAGCTTCCCGTAGTTGCCGTCGTTCCTCAAGGAGACCGCAGACGCCCCTGCCCCGGCCGAATATGTCTGTTTACCGCCCCGATGCCCCTCGTCGAAACAGGTGAGTGTGGGACAGAGCCCACACTCACCTGCCAGAGGCCCCCGTCGGGGCGAACGATCCGGCACTCCACCACAGGGCCGAACCATCTTTGACTTCCCGAATTCTTCACCCAGACCACAGGACAGAAGTTTCGGGGAGTCTATCGCTTCCCCAGCACAGGACACACTTCACGCACCGGTTTGCGTAGTTGACCATAACACAGAAAGAAAGAAGGCAGCCCCGCCATACATTCACGCACCAAAAAGGACGCAGAACAACGACCATGAACACTTGAGAACATCCATGAACGCCACTACAGAAAAACCATATAGAGACCCCTCCCCCTTTCCTCTGCCATCAGGATCTCTCCGCGGTCGCCCGTATTGACCAGCAGATATGCAGCTAACTAGGCCCTAATACAGAGAGGCCATGAGGGTTATAATCATTGGCATCATCAGCGCTTCTGGACAAACTAAGAATGGCGTGTACTATGGACGGCAGCCAGGGTAGGGATTGCCATCTCCACACACCGCCGGGGCTATCTGTCCATCCGTAAAGACAGGAGGGGAGCACACCCGGGAGACCACGAATAATTGAATAATGCACGCTTGGTTTCACATTTTCTGGATTGGCTTCGACCTTTCGCCAGTCCTGCCCTTAGTAATGGATTTTTCCGCCCAGACCATAGGACATAATCGTGCAAATCAATGCAAAATTTGGCCCTTTGGCCATCCGCGTCTTCGTCATGCTCGCCACCATGGCGCTTGTCTGCGTCCTGGCCTGGTTGGGCTACGACCTCCCCACCGCCGTCACCGCAACCTGCGCCATCATCCTGGTCCTGGCCTCCCACCGGATCCTGCCCACGCTCCCTCCCCCGCCCCCCGGCAAGGAAAATGTCTAATGAGCGACAACACACACGCCTCTTCGGAGGCTCACCACCTCCGGCGTCTGCTGGAAGAAGTACGGAGTAAGCAGCAGGCCCTCTCCCACCTGCGGCAGCGCCGGGAAGACGCCGTTGCGCAGTTGGTGACTCCCGGTCTTGACCGCATCGAGTGGGAAGAACTCGCGGGACTCGTCCGCGAGTTAGACCGACAGATTGACGAAGCCGAGCAGGAGATCTCCGGTCTCAGAAAGGAAGAACAGACTCTCAAGTCGCGGCTTCCTCCCCCTCCCCTGGGCCGCCCCGCCACCAGTCCGCGAGTTGATCCCCTCGCGCCCCGTTCCGAACACTGGGAAGCGGACAAAGCCGCCCTCCCAGACACGGTTCCCGTTCAGTACCACACCTCGGAGAAGGCCAGCCTGCTCTCTTCTGCCAGCAACATCGCGGCCCCGGTCGTGCAGGACGCGGAAGGATACGACCTGATCCCCGACCCACTGGAGGCACGCAACAGCGCGGAGTTCGTCACCGCCCTGGAGAAGTTGCGCCTGTGGGCAGGATCCCCCTCCTTCCGAACCATGGCGCGTCGGAGTGGAAGGAGTGCGTCGTGGCTGTGCGGGGCGTTGAAGCAGCAGGAGAAGCTTCCCAAGTATGAACTTCTCATGGCCTTCCTCTCCGGCTGTGGCATCACTGACAAGGAAACTGTTCAGCGCTGGGTCACTGCATGGCGTCGACTCAGCATCTCCTCGACGGTTACGGCTGCGGACCCTCCTTTCTCCAGTGCAGCTAACCCGGTCAGGTGACTTCCGTAGCACGAGCGAAACCGCTTGAGGGCGTAGCAGAGAGGAGACGCTGTTTCCCTGAGCGGACTTCTGCGCCGCAGTACGGGCAAGGCGCTTGTGCGCGTCCGCTGAGGTGAGAACCGTGCCGCCTGTCCACCACACAGGCGGCACGGTGTCTGTGCCAGGTAGTGCGGCTTTCCCGTCGATGTTCAACCGCATGCTGTCCGCGATGACAAGCCAAGATCTCAGGCGTATACAGCGGCAGCCACCGCAGCTCACGCTCGTCACAGCCCCATGCCTTTACACCGGTTTATTGGCCAATCTGGTTCCTGGTACGCCGGTTTCCTGCATATCCACCCATCTCATTCCCCTCTCCTCTGCGCCAGCGAACAGGTCTGTCGGCATGCTTTTACACCGGTGTATCGGTAGCCCGACAAGCCTGGGTGTGGGCAGGACGGTTCGCCGGTCAGCGGCGGGGGCGGCCGCGGCGGCCGGTGCGCTCGGGGGCATCGGCAATGATGCGTTCCACGACCTGCTCGGCGCTCATCCGCGCGCGCAATTCGCGCAATGCCAGGCGAATCACCGGACTGGTGAGGTTGCGTTCCCGGCGAGCCACGCCCGCACTCTCGACCTCCCACAGAAAGTCGATCAGGTCCTCGGTGAGGTAGGCCTCCACCGACGGGGTGCGGGTACGGCGGGTGGCATCACTGCGTCCCGCCCGCACCGGTTTCGCCTCAGGCATGGGCGCCGGTGCGGGCTGCGCCTCGGGAGGCGGAGCAGACCGAGGCTCCGGTTCGGAGGATGTGGGCTCGGTGGTTTCAGGCTGTTCGGGCTTGGGGTGGCGCGGCGGCGGGGTCTGGCGCCCCCGGCGGGTTTTGCGGCGGTTGGCGAGATCGTCCAGG
Organism: Thermobifida halotolerans; assembly: GCF_003574835.2. Classification (NCBI taxonomy): domain Bacteria; kingdom Bacillati; phylum Actinomycetota; class Actinomycetes; order Streptosporangiales; family Nocardiopsidaceae; genus Thermobifida; species Thermobifida halotolerans. The sequence continues at coordinate 15,922 of NZ_CP063197.1, forward strand.
CCGTTGCTCATCAGACCCTCACCGCCTCGGCGACCGCAGCAATCTCCTCGGCGAAACCCTGACCCTGCTTGGTGATGGGCGGGGCCGACACCGCCATGCGGCGGGTCCGGCGGGGCAGCCACACATAATGCGAGACCGGCGGACCGACAGGGACGTCGGCGTCCTGGGTGATGCGGCGCAGTCGCTCGATGTCGCGGGCCGGAGGCACCGGCGGCACCCGGGAGGGAATCACCATCAGCGGATAGTCGGCCAACTGAGTGACCATGCCCTCCAGGGCCTCATGCTCCTTCTCTCCAAAGGGGGCGGGGACGATGATGCGGTGTGCGGCCGCCATCGCGCCCAACGTGGAGGGACTGCCGCCGGGGTGGGTGTCGACCACGACGTCGCGCCCCCACTCTTTGGCCCAGCGCTCGATCAGAGTGGCCATGACATCAGGCTCGGGTTGCGTGTCCACGAAGTCCTCGTGGCAGGGCACCAAGTCGGCCTTGCGCTTGCCCACCAAGGGACGAGGTGTGCGCCCGGCCTCAATAGCGTCCAGCAACGGCGCACTCGCGCGCTGCTCGGTGCGATACCCCCACGCGCGGGTGGCGTTGCCGCGGTCCCAGTCCAGATCCAGCAGCACCGCGCCCATCACGTAAGCCAGTTCGCTCGCGATGGTCGTCTTGCCGACCCCGCCCTTGTAGGCGGCCACCGTGTAGATCCTTGGCTCGCTCATGACCTGCAGTATTACAGCCAGCCGGTTCACCGGTACAGAGGCACCCCGGTTCATAGGCCCACCGGTCATCCGGCGTGCTTTTACACCGGTGTAATCGCAGAAGTTTTCAGGGACACTCCTGTATCCACTTCTGGCACTCTGCAGGACTTCCTGTGGCGGTGCCGATCAGCACAGTCCGCCTTCCAGGTGTATGAGACACCCGCGTGCAGGTAGGGGATTCCTTCCCTGACCGGCATCACCGTCCACAGCCCTACCAGCATGCCTTTACACCGGTGTATTAGCTGGCATAAAAAGCCGCCCCCGGCCTGACGGCCGGTGGCGGCGTAGGCATCAGTGCTGGCGGTTGGCCCAGTCGGCGAGGTCGGACGGGTCGTACCAGGCCCCGCAGCCGGGGCAGCGGGTGCCCAGCGGGGCGAGCAGGGCGCGGATCAGGTGCATGGCCGCCTCTACCAGCGGATCTTGCCGCAGCGGGAACAGGAGGTGAGCGTGCCCGAGGTCAGCCAGGCGTGGTCACCGCCCTTGGGGCACTCGTCATGTACGACGGCGGCGGCCCACAGCGCCACCGGTGACGGGATGGACGTGGGGCAGTGATGACGGTTCATACTGGAACTCCTCCGTGATCTCTGACAGGTGATCGGGGACCGGCCCGCAGCGACGTCTTGGCGGATTGGCGCTGCGGGCTGGGGTCTTCAGCGGCCGCCGCGGGCCAGGTGGTGGGCGGGGACCAGCCCCCCGCCCGTCCAGTACTCGTCCGGCGGGGTGGTGTAGAGGCGGGCGACGGCCTGGCGGTCGGCGGCGGTGGCGGTGATGTCGCCAGTGCGGGCCAGCAGTTCGACCCACACGGCCTCCAGGGTGAGGCGGTGCTGGTCGCGGGCGGGCCGTCCGGTGCGGGCGTAGGCGATGGTGGCCTCGGCCAGGCGCTGCAGCTCCTCGCCGCTGATCCACTCAGCACCGGTGGTCTCTGTCGGGTCGGGGCACAGCGCGGTGTCGGGGGCGACCTCGACGTCGTAGACGGTCCACCGATGCCCGGCCACGGGCCGGGCCGGGGGCGACTGGCAGAGGTTGGGCAGGTCGACCGCGAGCAGCGGCGTGCACGACTGGACGGTGAGGCCGAGTTCTTCGGCGGTCTCGGCCACCAGCGCGGCCTCGGGGCTGGCCTGGCCCTCGTCGGCGGCGTGGCCGGCGACCATGGCCCAGCCGATCGGCCACCAGGCGCGCCCCAGCAGGGCGTATTCGGTGCGGCCTGCGATAGTGCGGCGGATGCGGCCGCCCACGGATGTGCCGCAGCAGCGTCGGGTGATGGTCGTGGTGGTCATGTCGTCCTCTCTTCTCTTCGGGTGGGTGGTGGAGTGGTCGGTCTCCAGGCCGCCCCGCGTGCGGGGTGTTGGTCAGGCCGCGGCGTCGGAGTGGATGTCGGCCCAGTCGGTGACGGTCGCGGCCACCTGGTGGGCAGCCGCGGCCTCGTCGGCGGTGGTCTCGTCGTCCAGGAGGCGTTCCAGGTCGGCGCGGCCGGCAAGCACGACCGCGCCCGGCGGCAGGGCAGTGGCCGGGGCCACGACGACGCGGTCGCCGTGCAGGGCGATCACGGCGTCGGGCGGGGCGGTGGCAGACATGGCGGCCTGGACGTGGACCGCGCACACCTCCGGGGCGGGGTCGGAAACGGTCGCGGGCAGCATGAACTCCTCCATGCAGTTACCGGGTGTAGTCGGTTGTGGGTGGGGGGCGGGGCGGGGGTGTGACCGTCCCACGGGGGTCACCCTCCCTGGGGGACAGGGGTTCTGGGGCCGGGTTCCCCTCCCGTGCGAGGGGGGCCACACCCCCTGTTTGGGCAGGCGGGCGGGATGTGTACCCCTGTGGGACGGTCACGGGGGCACACACCCGGCCTGTGTACCGGTGTGTGCCTGCGCCGGGGCGGGGTGTGTGCCCCCTGCGCGGGGTCAGGCACCGACGTTGCTGTGACGCTGGGTAGCGGCGTGTAGGTCGGTGCGGGCGTAGCCGCAGCAGCGCTGCCCGCCGCGTTTGAACGCCTCGGGCAGCGGCCGCACGCCGTGCTCACGCAGAGCCGCGGCTAGTTCCTCGGTGGTCATGCCGAGTGCGGTGGCCAGGTCTTCCGAATGCATGCGGTCATCGCCTGCGGTGTCCAGGACGGCGATGGCGCGCTCCAGCAGATCCTCGCCCTGTACGTCGTCGGTGGTGGTGGGGGTCTCGCCCGGCAGCAGCCAGGCGGTCGGGTCCGCACCCGGGCGGGCGGGGCCGGGAACGGGTTCGGATGTGGTGGCAGGCACCTCCTCGATGTCGGTGGGGTCGTCGAGCCAGTTGTCGGAGCTGGCCTCGACCAGGCGCAGCCGCGGCCGCGCCACCCCGGCCCCACCGTCGCCTGCGGGCTGGGGCGGGGTGAGGGTGATGGTTTCGCGCATGCCACCGAAGGTTTGGCGCATGCGCTGGTAGCGCCGGGCGTAGGCCTCGCCCGCATGCTGTTGGGACGCCCGGTCGAGTTCGGGGCGGCGCTGGGCGATGGTGCGGGCCAGTTCGGCGATGCGGCGGGGGGTGAGCTGATAGGCCCGGAACGGGCGGGCCGGGCCGCCGTCGGAGAGGAAGCCGGTGCCGGGACCGGCCAAATCCTCCACGCTCAGGTTCTTCCAGCCCATGAGGTAGGCGATCTCCTCGTCGTCGGATCCGGCCATCGCCACGCGGCACACGGCCTGCTTCTTGATGCCGGGGGACAGGGTGTCGGCGGTGGCGCGCAGGGTGGACAGCACGGGGTTGACCGCGCTGTCGCGGGCGATGTCTTGCAACTGCTCCAACCCTTTGCGGATCTGGCCGAGCACGCCCTTGGTGGTGGGGGCCAACAAGGTCTTGCCCTCGTCCACGAAGGTGACGATTTCGGGCAGATCGGCTCCGATGGGCAGCAGCGAGGTGTCGGCGGCCATCTTCTTCTCAAACGCCGAGGCTTTGCGGCCGGTGCTGATGTTGAGAGCGGCGGCGACCAGGGCGGCGGCGTCCTCGGGCGTGCACACCGCCCAGTCCAGGGCGGGACGTTCGGTCTCCCCGCGCAGCCACGGATCCAGCCACGCCCGGCTCAGACCGCCGCCGGTCAGGTCGATGTGCCAGCACAACGCGTCGGTGCAGCGGCCCACTTCGGCGGTGGCCACATTCAAAAGCGTGGTCTTGCCCGAGCCTTTCTGCCCGGCGACGAGCGCGGAGTGCTCGCGCCAGCGCGCCTGGGCGGGGGAGGAGTCGCGGTGCTCGCCCAACGTGATGGGGTCCAGGATCGAGCGCGGCGCGAAATCGGCCGGGTAGTCGATGGTGTGGGCCATGCGGTTGACCGTGGACACCAGCAGCCGCACCGTGCCCCGATATCGGGCGGGGGCGGCCTCCACGCCGCAACCCTCCATCAGGCGCGCGTCAGCGGCCAGGGCGTCCAGGTAGGGCACCAGGGCGCGGCGGGTCATGCCCGAGGGCAATTCCACGGTCAGGGTGTAGCCGGCGCCGGTGTCCCAGTGCTCGGTGTGGGTGACCTGGTAGCCGCTGCGGCGGGTGATGCGGGCCAGACGCGTCTCCCACTCCCGCTCCAACTGGGAGGTCGCGCGCAGCACCAGCCCGCCCCCGCGACCGGTCGCAGAAGCACGGGGGGCGCGGGGGGCCAGCAGCGGGGTCAGTCCGCTGCTGATGCCCGCCCCCACGGCCAGGGCCAACAGGGTGTTGAGGTCCCACGGGGTGGTGGCCAGACACCAGGTCAGCCACGTGCCGGAGGCGGCCCAGCGGCCGATGCGCAGCATCTGGCCGCTGGGGGTGGTCTGCTGGTGGGCGCCCACCGCCACCGATGTGGCGGCTCCGGCCACGCCCGCGGCCGCGCCCCACAGCGGAGCGACGTCCAGCACGTGGCTGGTGGTGGCGGCGGCGGCCAAACCGAGGGCCGCCACCGCCGTGTCCGCAGTAGCACCACCCACCGGGGAGGCAGTGCCGCTGCTACGGCTGCTACGGGTGCGGCGGGTACCCACCTCACCTCTCCTCTCTCTTCTCGACGCAGGCCAAGGGGGGTTAGACGTTCCAGGCGGCCTCGTTGGGACGCGGCGCGTCCTTGCGGCGGATCTCCTCGGCGTGCAGGTTCTCGAACAGCGGCGCGACGTCTCGGGCGGCTTCGGCGACCTGCCCGAACCCCTGGAACACGTGGAACATCGCCTCGGTCACCCGCGAATCGATCGGGTAGTTGTCGTTGAGGCGCTGCACATAGGTGCGAAACGCCAACGCCACGTTCTCGGCGATCTCCGGCAGCTGACGGATCTCCTGGCGCACCTCCCACATGTCCTCGGGCACATAGGAGGTCACCGCCGCCTGCAGTTCAGCGGTCGCGGCCACCAGCGGATTCACAGACACAGACACACTCCTCGTCGCAGTGGGTACGGATGGGCTGGGCGCGGCCCCACTCGGGTCCGCGCTGCTGTCGCCAGCCGGGGCGGCCGCCCCGGTGTCCTCGGCCTCGGCCGTGGGGGACGAAGCCGTCTCGGTGGCGGATGTTGTGGCCTTCGGCGACTCCTCGGCGGCCTCGGGGCGGGACCGGGGCCACAGGCCGCGCAGCCACGCCACCAGACCGACCAGAGCCCCCAACGCGGCAGCGACCTTCTGGTTGCCGCCGTGGTCGCGCCAGGCCCGCGCGGCCGCCCGCGCCCGTTTGCGCAGGCCACGCCCCGCCCGGCGAGCCGCCCGCCAGGACTTCGAGGGGCGGTGCCCCAAAGCGCGGTCAGCGGCCCGTGCGGCGCGGCGACTGCCCGCGGCCGCACCCCGGGAGGCCGCTCCAGCAGCACGGCCCGCCGCCTTCGCCGCACGGGCAGCGTGCGGAGCGGCCGCGCTCCAGGCCCGCCGCGCCGCGCGCATCGGCCTCGACACGCGCCCCGACCGGCCACCGGCCCCACCACCACTGCGGGTTCTTGGGCCACGGCCCCCGGAAGCACGGGGGCCGCTGGTGGGGCGCGCACCACCCCACCGACTGCCACCGGCACCGGTGCGGCCCGCAGCACCGGACCGGCCTCCGCCTGCGGCACGCCCGCCCGCCGAGGCACGGCCCCCACGCGATCCGGCAACCGGTCCCAGGCCCAGGGAGCGGACCGCTGACGGCGACCGGGACGTCCCCCGCCCCCCACTGGCACCACCCCCGCCAACAGCACCGCGGCCGGGGCGGCGCCCACCAGGGCCACCCAGCAGGCCCCGCCCACCACCCAGTGGGCCGGACCGTCCGCCAGCGCCGCGTCCGGCGGGCCGGGCGCCACCGAACCGCAGCCCGCCGCGTCGGCGGGCGCGCACCGCCAGATAGCCCACGCCCCCCGCGGCGGTCACCGCGCCTCCGGCGGCCAGGCCCCACACCCCGCCCACCTGGTACAGACCCGCCGCAGCGGTCGCCACCGCCGACGCGCCCGCGGCCACCCACTGGCCGGTACTCATCCCACCCCGCGGCCCCTCCCCGGCCTCCTCCGTAGTGGAGGTCGGGGCGCCGGCGGGCGGAGTGGGCGGCGTCTCCTCCGACTCGGGGGCGGAGCGCTCGTCGACCACCTCGGTCATTTCGGTCACCTCCTCCTCACGCACTGTCGGCGTCTCGGCCATCACGCATCTCCTCTCTTGCAGGTCACAACAGGTGAACGGGCGGGTCGGGCGGGCCTGGCGCGCGGACACACGAGGTCGCGCGGCACCGGCCGCGCCGCAACCCCGGAGTAGTGCGCACACCCCCTCACACGAGGGGTTGAGGGAGTGTGCGCACCCGCCGGGGGCGGGGCGAACCACCGCGGGGCCGCACTCGGCGGCCCCACAGCAGATCGTTCGGAGGGGTCAGCGGTCGGCGTCGTAGACGGGGTAGCCCTGGCGGGCCAGGGCCTCGCGGTGGGTGCGCACCGTGGTGCGCGACACCCCGAGTTCCTCGGCGACAGCCCGCGTGGACACCGCCGGGCCGTAGCGGCGGATCGCCTGCCACACCCGCTGCCGGGTGCCACCCCCCACACCGTCCTGCGACCGGTCCCGGTCCAGGTCAGCCCCGGTGGCAGGGCCACTGCCAGGGGTGCCACCCCCTCCCCGTGCCTCCAGCGGGTCCTCGCCCAGCTCAGCCGGGGTGGCAGGCGGGGTGTCAGGGGTGCCACCCCCCACCGCCACCCCGCCCTCGCCGTCGTCGTCCAGGCGGCGGGCGATGTCCGCCCACGCCGCGTCCACAGCCGTCGGATCGTCCAGATCCGGGCGACGCTTCCCGGGCTCGGCCTGCTCCTGGTCGACGTCGGCGTCGGCAGCGGGGGCGGGGCTGCCGGTGGTCAGCCCCAGCACCGGGCGGGCCAGCCGCAACTGCCGCTCCAGCCGGGCGCGGCGGACCAGAATCTCCATGTCCGCCTGGTCCTCGGCCATCCGCAGGTCGGTCGAGCGCAGCATGGCCTCCCGCTGCAGGGTGTGGCTGATCTCCTCGCGCCGCCGCTGCGCCTCGGCCTCCGCCTCGGCCAACCGCACCTCGACCTCGGCCTCGGCCAACCGCACCTCCGCCTCCGCCTCGGCACGGGCACGGGCGTAGGCGGCCTGGCGGCGCAGCGCGGCCAACTCCGCCTGCTGGGCCTCGGTCAACCCGGTGTCCAACTCGGCCACACGCCGCGCAGCCTCCTCCGCGGCGGCCCGCGTCTCGGCCGCGGCCCGCTGCGCGGCGGCCCGGCGCTCCCGCACCTCCTCGGCCATGCTGGCGAGTGCCCAGTGCCACAAGGCCTTGGCGCCCAGCGGCATCAGCGCCAGGGGGATGAGGCTCCAGTGGGACATCCACCCGTGCAGCGCCAGCACGCCCACCACCACGGCCGCGGTGCCCCACCCGGCCGCCGCCAGACCCCGCGGGGTACGCCCGGTGCGGTGGACCTGCTGCCACTCCAGCGCCACCAGCGCCACCCAGGCCAACTCCAGCGCCACAGCCACCGCGCACGCCACCGGGGTGGGCGCAGCCCGCCCCACCAGATCCACCACACTCCACGCGGTCCACGCCATGGACAGCACCGTCAGCGCCCCGCCCAAGGCCAGCACCAACCGCTGCGGCGCCGCCGCCCTCGTCATCTCCGTCTCCGTCATCTCGTCGTCCTCCCTCGCCTCACGCGGCGGTGGTCTCCTCGGCCCAGACCGCCGCGATCTCCGCAGCCTGGGCGGCCTCAAAACATGGGGGGCAGCAGCCCTGCAAACTGGTGGGCAGGCAGTAGTCGTGTTCGGTCCGGCAGGCCCGGCAGGTGCGCCGCGCGCGCAGCGCCGCCTCCACCGCCGCCCGCCGCGCCGCAGTCATCTCACGGACCGGCAGCGCCCGGCTGATCCGGTACAACCACGCGATGCGCACCCCGCCGGAATGGGCCGCGCGGCGCGAGCGCCACATCAACTGCGCCACCGGCTCCTGACCGCCCGGCCGCAACCCCAACTCCCGCAACTGCGCCCGCGTGGCCAGATCCGCATCCCAGACCCGCGCCCAGCCGTAGGGATAGGTCGGCAGGCCATACCGGGACCCATCGGGGTCGAAGAACCGCGCCCTCACCGCCCGGCCTCCACGTCCTGCGGGGCACAAGACACACAGCAGCCCTCACCGCAGCCCGGTTCGCTCTCACCCGCCGCGAGCGCGACCAGGAAAGCGACCAGCGCCACCATGCCTGCGGCCTCCACCTCCCACACCAGCCGCACCAGACCCGCGGCCCCGGCCACCACCAGCACGGCGGCCAACACCACGCGCCGCACCACCGTCCGGCTCACCGCGCCCGCTCCCGCTCCAACTCGGCCTCGGTGTCGCGGTGGGCCTGACGGCGCCGCCGCAGCCGCTCCGCCTGCACCGCCACGATCCGATCCAACTCCCGGATCCGCGACTCCAGCCGGGCGACGGTGCGGGCGTGCTCAACCGCCTCCGCCCGGGCCTCGGTCACCCGCTCGGCCGACCGCCGACCCAGCAGGTTGACCTCCTCCTGCAACCGGATCGCCGCATCCACATGGGTGCGCGCCGTCTCACCCAACTCCCGCCACCGGCGAGAGGACACGATGCGGATCACGCGGCCACCCCCGTGGTGACCTCGCAGGAGGCGGCCATCCGCCGCTCCAGCAGCGCGGCCGCCACGGCCTGACGCGGATCCGAAGCGGCCAGCAGCGCATCCACCTGCTCCGCGTCCAGGTCCAGCACCTCGGCCACATCAGCCCAGTACCGGACCGCGAAGTCGCCCTGGCCGTCGGCAGGAACGGCGCCCTCCGGCTCCAGCTCGGCCTCGATCGCGGCCAGCTCCTCCTCGCCGGGCTCACCCCACTCGTCCTCGCCGTCGGCGCCGACGCGCGCCACCGCCTGGCCGTTACGGGTCGGGCTGGTCGCCTCACCCGTCGCACCGACCAGCAGGGCCGCGTCCACCCCGGCCTCCGCGGCCACCATCTCGATCGCGACCTGCTCGTCGGCCTCGGCCACCGGGCCGTACAGCAGCGCGATCAGTTCGTCCCGATCCATCACCGCCAGCAAGCCGCGCTGACCACGAGTTGCCCCAGGCAGCGTCATACTGGAAGACATCCGGATGTTCTCCTTCCAGGTAGGTCCGGATTCAGGCCTCGGCGGGCGGCACCCCGCCGAGGCCGTTGTGCGTAAGGAGCTGCTAGCTCCCCGCCACGCAAGACATACTATGTTTGCTGTTTGATACTATGTCAAGTGTGGTGATACAAATAGTTCCGCACGGTTAGAAGGAGAGGCATGACGCGCTATCGAGAGATCGCGGACGCGATCAGGGAAAAGATCCGGTCAGGCGAGTACGCACGAGGGTCGGTGCTGCCTTCGAACGCGAGCCTGGCGTCCGAGCACGCTGTCTCTACCCCCGTGGTCAACCGCGCACTTCAAGTGCTCCAGTCCGAAGGGTTGGTACGCGCAGAGAGAGGACGAGGCACCGTGGTACACGAGATCGCCCCCCTTGTACGGCGCGCCGTGGAACGACACCGGCGCACGGTGCGGGAACAGCAGGGCGGCGCCTTCGCGTCCGAGGTTTCGCGTCTGGGCCACACGCCTCGCTCCAACCTGGTGCAGGTGGGCCCGGTCACTCCTCCCCCGCAGGTAGCAGAGGCGCTGGGCCTGACCGACCCCGATCCGGTAACTGCAATCCGGGATCGCCGCATGTACGCCGACGACACTCCCGTGCAGCTCGCCACGAGCTACATCCCGTGGGAGATCGCAACAGGGACCCGGATCACGCAGCCCGATGTCGGTCCCGGCGGCACCTATGCCCGCCTGGCCGAGCAGGGACACGTGGTGACGCGGTGGCGCGAGCGGGTCACCACCCGGTCCCCGTCCGAAGCGGAAGGGGACTTCCTGAAGCTGACCGACGACCAGCGTGTCCTGGCGATCGAACGTGTGGCGTACACGGCCCAGGACCGACCGGTGGAGGTGACGGTGATGGCGTTGCCCGCCCACCAGTGGACCCTGGAATACGAGTGGGAGGACGAATCCTGACGAGAGAGCCCCGGCGCGTCCACGCCGGGGCTCTCTCGTGGGCTCCTGTGTGACTCCAGTTGCCCGGCGGCACAGTCGCGCTGTCAGGAGCCCATAGCGCCCCGTGACGCTACAGTTCCCAGACAAAGAAAAGGCCGGGAGTGCCACCTCCCGGCCCTGAGAGTCTTCGCGTCTACCCAACAACGAAAGACAGTGATGAGTCTACCCGTGTGTGCCGACATGGCACAGCATGTCCCCGCCCACTCTCCTTCTTCGCTGGTCGGAGGTGTGCGGTGACGATCCAGCACATGAACCTGGTGTTCCAGGCGGAGGGCCTGAACCACAGCGAGAAGGTGGTTCTCCTCGCCTACTGCAACTACACCGACCCCCACGGCTACGTCTGGGCCGGTGTGGACCGTATCGCCGACGACACCGGCGCTTCCACCAGCACCGTCAAGCGGGTCCGGTCTGCCCTCAAGGCCAAGAACCTCCTCGCGACCAAACGGCGCGTCGATCCCCGCACCGGCGAGTCGATCCCCAACCTCACCCGCATCAACCTGTCGCTGCTGGAGTCGATGCGTCGAGCTCCCAAGGAGTACGACGACAACCTCGTCGAGGCTCTGACTTTCGACTCAGAAGAGCCCTCGAAACCCTCAGACGAAAACCCCTCTGACCTGCGGATGGATCAATCTGAGCCCAGGGCTGACCTGCGGATGGATCAATCTGAGCCCACCCCCGGGCTCAATCTGACCCCTCCCTATGGCGGGCTCAATCTGACCCCTAATCCCTCAGTACATCCATCAGACTCATCCTCTTCAGGGGGCGTGGGCGCGTCCCCGCCTCCGAAGCGCCCCGCAGAGGAGGAGGAAGAGACTTCGTCCGCGAGACGGCGGGGCCGAGGGGCGGTTCAGGTGGTGATGGAGCGCACGGGGGCTTCTGAGGAGGAGGCCGACCAGGTGATCACGCTGGTTCGGGAGCACGCCTTCAAAAAGAACATCAGGATCGCGTCAATGAGCCGCTACGTCGCTGGATTCGCTGCGGAGGACCTGGAGGCGCGGTTGGCCGAGATACGCCGTCAGCGTGGCTCTGAGGGCCGTTCAGGGGGATCGAAGCGGCCGCGGCGGTTGGTGATGTGCTCCCACCACTACGTGCCGGTGCCATGTGGGGCCTGCCAGGTCGAGATCCGCTCCGGAGAGACCGAGACCGCCAAGCGAACCTTGGCCAAGCAGGGCCCAGAGAACCGACCCGACCTGGTCGAGTGGTTGGCTCCGGCCTCGACCTGACTCCTGGACCCGGCGGAAAAGCAAAAAGGGGGGGCCTCCTGGCTCGCAACCCGTGCCCACCACCCCTGTTCCCCTGCGGATTGACAGAGGAGGACTCCAGTATGACCGGCCAGTTGGAGCCTGCGTTGGAGGAGCGGGCACTGCCGCACGACATCACCGCCGAGCAGGCGGTGCTGGGCGGGGTGCTGCTCAACCCGGACGTGTTGCATGAGGTGCTGGAGATTGTGGAGGCGGCCGATTTCTACCGGCCTGCCCACCAGGTGATCCTAAACGTGGCCACGCAGATGAGCGATCAGGGCCAGGCGTTGGACGCCATCACCGTGCACGCCGAACTGGTGAGGCGAGGCGAGGCGATGCGGGTGGGAGGTGCGCCGTATCTGCACACGTTGATCGAGACGGTGCCCACCACCGCCAACACCACCTACTACGCACGCATCGTCGCAGAGAAAGCACAACTGCGGCGTCTGGTGGAGGCCGGACTCGGGATCGCCCAGCTTGGCTACACCGGCCAGGGTGAGGCTGATGACCTGGTGACCCGCGGTGAGCGGTTGTGGCAGCGTGCTGCTCGCCTCGGCGACGATGATCCTATGGTGACCACCTATGCCGATCTGCTGCCCGACCTGGTCGACCGCATGGGGGCCACTGCCGAAGAAGAAGGCCTGGTGCCGCTACCGTATGTCGATCTGGCCCACCTGCTGGGGGGAGGGCTGCGTCCGGGCCAGTTGGTGGTGGTCGGAGGACGTCCCGGGCACGGCAAGACCACCATCGCCCTGGACCTCACCCGGCACGCCGCCCGAGCAGGCCACCACGTGCTGTTTGTGAATCTGGAGATGACCGACCAGGAGTTGGGCCACAAGATCCTGGCAGCCGAAACCCAGGTGCCTCTGGGTAAGATCACCGATCCCGAGGCCCCCCTGAACGCGGAAGAGTGGGCACGGGTGGAGCGCCACCTGGTGCACCGCCACGAGCTGCCGATCACCATCGACCATGATCCGCACTGCACGCTGGCGCGGATCCGCGGCCGGGTCAGCGCCCTGGCGCGGGCCGGCACCCCGGCAGGCCTGGTGGTGATCGACTATTTGCAGTTGATCACGCACGCAGCCGCCGACACCCGCGAACAGCAGATCGCTGAGACCACCCGCTCCCTGAAATTGCTGGCCCGCGAGATGAAAGTTCCTGTGCTGCTGCTGGCCCAAGTCAACCGTGAGGCTGCCAAACGCGACGACGGCATGCCCCGGCTCAGCGACTTCCGCGAATCCGGCGCAGTGGAACAGGACGCCAACATCGCCCTGATGATTCACAATCCCGGCGCCGATGATCCCGAGACGCCGCGCCAGGGCGAACTCGACATCCGGGTGGCCAAGAACCGCGGTGGCCCGCTGGGCAACGTCACGGTTGCCGCCCAACTCCACTACGCCCGTTGCGTCAACCTCGCACGTCCCTGACCTCCCTCAGAGCCGTGTGGCTGACCGTGCCGTCGTAAAAGCCAGACAGAACGCGCCCGTATTCGTTACGGTTCTCCCGCTTAAGGCGTACTTCAAGAGGTGGGCTCCCACTCACAGCCACGCCCGACGAACGGAAGGCGCCCATTTCGCCGAAGGAGAGACCAAGATGACGTCTGAGGACGCGAAGAGCACCAGCGATTTGGAACTGGACTTGGAGCTTCGCTTCTTCGACGGTGCTGATGACCAACTCGTCGACATCGCTCGCAGATACTGGTCTTTTGACGGGGTGGACGAGAGCGGTGCCTACCCCCAGTGGGGATGCTTGGTCCGTGACATTGACACCGCCGGGTGGGGACGCCGTCTTCACGTCCTGGCTGCTGCCGTGAGCCGTGCGGTGCTTAAAGGCTTCTCCTGTGCCGCGTGCGGCGGTGAACTCTCTTTAGCCTCCCGCAGCACTCTTCAGGAGGTCCTTGATGGTGCCCACGAGCATGACTGTGTGGACTGCCGTCCCGTGCTACTGGAGGAAGCCGAGAAACTGTCGGACCCCAAACGCCGGGCCCGGCGTCAGCAGCACCAAGAGCGTCAATTGGCTCTTCAGAGAGTCGCTTCGGCTAAGCAGGAATGGCTTCACAACCGTCGCGAAGCGGCCTATGAGACCTACCCCTTGCGGTGGCGTCCTGAGGAGCAAGTCCCGCCGCTGAGCCTGTATCAGGAGCTCACCGCCCTGGCCGTACTGCGTTATGCGGCCAAGGGCGGACTGGTCTGCGCCCAGGCCCGCTTGACCGACCGTGCCCTGGTGCCCCACGTCGAGGACTTTGAGGCTCTGAACGAGTTGCACAACCTCGGAGTACTGGCGATCCACCCGGGGACTCCGCTGGATTCCCTGGTGTGGGAACCGGCGACTTTTCAAGAGGCCTACGCCCAGGCCGAAGGGAATCTGGACAACTTGCCCGCTGCTCGACCAGCTGGCCGCTACTGGCCGTTCAAGACGGTGTTCTACGTGCCCTTCGGGTCGGATGCCTCCTTGGCCGCCAAGCGCTTGGACAAGGAACTAACCCAGCGCCTGGCCCGTGCTCTGAAGGACCATGAACGCTACCAGGCCCTTGAGGAACTCGCCGTTGAGGTGATCGCTGCGGAGACCGTGCGCTACTTCGATTACAAGCTGACCCAGCATCACCTGCCAGCGGTTCCCGGTGACCACCGACCTCGACTTGAAGAGGCGGCTGTCAGGCTCGCGCGCTCACGTTGCCTGGGGGATATGTATTTCTGCGCTTGGTCGGCGGCCAGCAGCGCCGCAACGGCATCCAAGCGTCACCCCTCGGCACCGCAGGAGAACATGACCACCCACGGCGTCAACCGCTTCGAGGACCGAGCCAAAACCCTCCTCGACAACCCAGGCGAGGAGGTCAAGACCTTCGAGGAAGATGCCAACTTCGGTCTTTCTGCACTGACCAGGACCCTGTTCTACACGGTCTTGGACATGAATCCGATGACCACCACGCTGTCGCAGATCCGGCAGCAGCGCCCCGCCCCTCCAACACCTCCTTCTCCACCTCGCGTCGCCCAACCGTCGACCGCGCCCTCTGCCGAGGACTCGAAGTGGACCTACCCTCCGTTGGAGGAAAGCGAGTTCCCCTCAGTGGAATTACAGGCCCGCAGACTCGCCGAAGTCGCTGCCCACTGGTCCCCCGAGAAGGTCGCCTCCGGATTCGAGGACGTGCGCCAGACCATCACCGCCGTCTGGGAAGACGGCCATCCCGATCGCAGCACACTCATCGATGCCGCAGCTGGACTGGAGACTTATTTCCACCAACTGCGCTCCTACCTCGACTCCCACCAAGCCGCACTGGCCATGATCCTGGCCGGTGGCCTGCGCCGTGAACTCATCGGCCAATGCCCTGACACTTTCTACGCCGGGCAGATTGTCATCGGTCTCCTTGGCGACTCTTTGACTCCGGCGCTAGACATGGATGGCAGCCCTCCTGTCTCCTGATAGCGGCGTATCCCTATTCTGAGGAATTTTTGATTCCCTTGGCTTTACGACGTAAAGATGAGAGGTGACTCAATATGAATGGCAGCCCTCCTCGATCGTGGCCGGAACCGGTAAGTCGCCGTTGAGGGAGCAGTCGTCCTTGAAAGTCAGCGGGGTCCGTGGGGGCGACGGACTGCCGACGGCGGAGGGAGGGGGTAGGACGTGGGAGACCGAGGCACGCCGTGGGCGGGGCGGGGGGCGCCGGAGGATTGCCGGGAAGCAGTGCGTGGTGCCGGTTGAGAAGCCAGGTCGGCGGTTTGGAGGCTGTGCTGGCGCCGCAACTCCTGCAACTGGGTCTTGTCCAGGCGGGCAAGGTCGGCGCGGGTCAGGTCGTGGGCCAGGGCCAGGGGCTCCAAGGCGACCAGTTCGCGCTCACGCTGTTCGTGTTGGCGGACGTCCTGGTGGTCGCGTAGGTCGGCGTCCAAGGCCTGCTGCCACAGGGCCTCGGCGTGGCGGCGGGTCTGGTGGAGGTTGTCCAAGGTGTTCGACAGCGCTGTCTGAGCGGCCTCGGCCGCTTCTCGGGCCGCGTCCGGAGTGGTGCCCTGCAGCAGCAGTCGCATCCGTCCGGCCTGGGCGCGGGCGACGGCTTCTCGGGCCTGTGTGCGCAGGTGCGAAAGAGCGGCCTCCAGTTCGGTGGCCTGCTGGCGCAGCGCGGCAACCTCTTCGGCCGCGGCCTGGGCGGCGGGGCCTCGCCCGGCGCGGATGTCTTCCAGGCTGAGCGGAGACGGCGTGGGAGTGGGCGCGGTGCGGTGGGTCAGGCCCCGGTTATCCGCGATTTCGTCGAGGACCAGGCTGTCAGGGGTGTCGGTGAGGGTGGTGGCGTAGGCGGTGATGACTCGGTGCAGGGCTTCCTCGGCGGTGCTGGCCTCACCGAGACGCAACCGGACCTGCTCGGATCCGAGTTCGCAGGCGGGAAGGTACAGGTCGGTGCGCACCCGCGCGCGGGACATGGCGGGGTAGAGGCTGTGGGCATCAGCGCCCAGGCCGTAGACGTGACAGCGGTCAGCGGTCAGGCCTTGGGCGGCGGCGATGGTGATCGCATAGCCGTGCACCAGGTCACCACGGGCGATCTGGGCGGGGCTGATCCAGGCCGAGGTGACCGTGCCGTTGTGCCGCCACTCCACCAGTGCCCCCCGGCGGGCGTCCACGGCGGTCACCACCCCGCGGTAGCCGTTGAGCACGTCGGGGTCGCTGCTGTGGCGAGAACGGTAGTCGTTGCGGCGCAACCGCACCTGATCCCCCGCGGCCAGGGACAGGTGTTCTCCGCCGCGCAGGCGGTAGGTGACGTCCGCTCCGGTGAGCAGGCCCCGGGCGCGGGCGAGAGCGCGGGCATGGGCGTTGAGCGCGGCTGCGTCGCTGTTGGTGGCGGCGAGCATGAGCAGTTGCTCGACCGCGTCGTGCGGGTCGGTGTGGCGCTGGCGGTCGGCCCACCAGGCAGCGGCCATCTGCGCGTGCGCGGCATCGGCGTCGGCGGGAGCGTGGATCATGCCGTGCTCGCCCCACAACGCCAGGGCGGTACGGCGGGCGCCGTCGCGCCACGCGGCCAGCGCGGCCCGGTCCACTTGTCCGCGCTGACGGCGGTTCTCGGTGAGCACCAAGCCGTCGACGAGCTCGTGCACGCGGCCGAACGCACCGCCCACGCCGATCGACCGCAGTTGCAGCGGATCTCCGATCCCCACGAGTTTGGTGCCGGTGCGTTCGGCCTCGGCGACCAAGCGGGCCAGGTCGCGGTCGGCCACCATGGCGGCCTCGTCGATGACGAGCACGTCCACCCCGTCCAGACCGGGCCCGTCATCGATGCGGCGCATCCACGCGGCCAGGGTGGCCGAGGAGAGGCCGGCCTCGGCACGCAGCCCGGCGGCGGCCACCGCGGCCACGGCCGCGCCCTCCACCCGGTACCCGGCCGCCTCCCACACCGCGCGGGCCGCGCTCATAACGGTGGTCTTGCCCGCCCCGGCCACGCCGACCACGGCATCGACGCCGTGGCCTGAACCGACCAGGCGCTCCACCACGCGGGTCTGCTCTGTGGAGAGGGTGAAGCCCTTGTGCTGCTGCCAGTCGTGCAGGGCGCGCGCGGCGAGTCCGCGGTCGGCCATGGCCGCGCCCGCGTTCAGACGGGCCTGGGCCGAGCGGGTGATGGTCTGCTCGGCACCCACGACCTCAGCGGAGGTGTAGCGGTCGGCGTGCGCCATGTGGGACGGTCCCGCATCAGGCAGTCGCACCGCGTAGGGGTGGGCCAGCACCGCCTCGGTCAGCGCCTCCAACTCGTCGATTCCGCCCAGTCCAGGGCCGAGGGCGTCGGCGACGGCGGCCATGACCTTCGCCCTGGTGACCACCTTGGTCTGGGCGGTCACCCCGGTCTCCGGATCCCACACCGCCGCGGCCACAGCGTCGAGGTCGGGGCGGTGCGGCGGGCCGGAGGGCCCCACGGCCGGAGCGCCCCCCGGAGGCATGCGTCCCAGTACGTCGGCGACCAAGGCCTCAGGGGAGAGACCCGCCTCGTGTGCGCGTTGACGCCAGGCGGCACGCTCCTGTTCGGGAGACAGATCGATCTTGGCTCCGGCGGTGCGTCGCGCCGCGACTCTGCTGACCTCGGCACTGGCGCACTCCCCGACCTCCTCGGTGATCTGCCGGGCACGCCGGGAGTACAGGCGCCGCACCTGCTCGTCGATGCCGGAGAGTTCCCACCGTCCGCTGTCGGGATTGCGTTCCCAGGACACGCCGAACTCGGCGGTGAGCAGTTGACGCAGCCGGGCGCGAGCATACTGGCCCACGGCCGCGACGTGGCGGTGCAGGTCGCGTCCGCCTGCGGCGATGGTGCGCCACTTGCCGTCGGAGCCACGCGCGAGGTTGGCGATCATGACGTGGGCGTGCAGGTGCGGATCCCCAACTTGCCCGGCGACCGGGCGGGCGGTGCGGTGCAACGTGATCGTGCCGACCAGGCCGCTGGTGTCCAGCCGCTGGGCGGTGCGGCCGTCCCCGTGGTGGCCGCTCATCACATAGCCGGTCCACGACTCCAGCGCCGCGACCGAATCGCGGACGGTCTGCAGGTACAACTCCTCGATCCGGGCCGCGGTGGCGGCATCGGCCAGTCCCCACAGCACGCTCACCGACTTGGGAATGTCGAAGGTGACGTCATAGCCGCGGTTGCCGACACGCACCCGCTCGTCGGCGTGTTTGCGGGCGGCGGCCAACTCCTGTGGTTCGTAGACGTCTTCGAGGTCGATTCCAGCGGCCTCGGCCACGGCCTCCAGGTCCGCGACGGGCGCGCGGTGGGCCTCCCCGTCACGCCGCAGCCCCCGCTCCAGTCGACCGTAGCGTTTGACGAGTTGGGGGCCGTCGATCAGCGCCGCCGCGTCGACGCCCTGGACGTCGGCCGCGGCACGGATCGCCTCCACCAGGGGGCGGGCGGGAAGCTTCGCCGCGGAGACCACGGCCAACTTGGGTTTGACCAGCCACCGGCCCGTCTGCGGAGAGCGTCCAGCCATGACGGTGCGTACCTGGTCGATGTCGTCCTCGTCGACCAGGACCGTGCCCGCCTCTGCGCCGAATTCCTGCCAGCCCGCGCCGACACGTTCGATGGGGCGCGCACCGGCCTGCTGCGCCAGCCGGTAGGTCAGCGCCGCGTCCGCAGCCCGGGCGTGGTCGTGACCGCACTGCGGGGACAGGCGGTAGTCCACCTGGGCGGCATCCGGGCCCAGCACGGTCACCATCGCCACCGCGCAGCCCTCCTTCACCGCCCCAAACGCAGCAAACCGCGCCGATCCTAACGAAAGATACCTGCGTACTCTCCCGCTTTTTTGGTAACGATCCGGCATACGGGAGAGGGTTCGCAGGATCGTTGCGGTGGTGCTGCGGGCGGCGGGGCGCGCTGGGGCGGGCGTCGATTACACTCGCCGTCCCAATCGGGCGGGCTTGGCCTGCCCGACGGTTTCCCGCCTGTGGCGCCCGACCCAGCGCGCGAGGGTCCCGCCGCGCGTGGCTCCGAAACGATCCTGTGGAGCCTCGTCACTGTTCAGTTGTCCTAGTGGTGACTACTTCTTCTTGTTGCACTGGCAGGGGTGGGCGTTGCACTTGCGGCAGCAAACGCAGTGCTTCGCCTTCTGGTTGCACTTGCGGCAGTAGACTTCCGCGGTTTCGCCAACCTTGGGGGCCATCCCCGCTCCTTCACTCTATTCATTACCCATCTGATCGGAGATCACTGCGTTCTCGCGAAGGAGCGGATCAAAGTTCCCGGGGTGTTTCAGGTGGCAGGAATCCGCCTGAAACACCCCGGGTGTGAGTTAGTGGCCAGGTTCGGTACCTGTCCGCTGCCAGGGAAGGGGCGGGCGGCGCTTGTCCGACCCTGTTCCTCTTCCAGGGCGGCTGTTCCACATCAGCAGCAGGTCGCGCACGTGGTAGCGGGCGCCCCAGTACCACTGGCGCTGGCCGTCGACAGTGGGCGGCAGCGTGTCCGGGCGGTCGTCCTTGATCTGGGTAACGCTTTTGGAAGCAACGCCGATGAGCGCGGCGAAGCCTCCCAGGGTCACCTGCTTGACCAGGTCCTCGTCGGGCAGTTCCACCGGGTCGGGGCGGCGGGGCCGGAACTTCTCCAACTCGGCCGGGTCGTACAGGTTGTTGCCCGAACCTCCGCCCCTGCCGACGTCCCCCTTCCGGCGCACCCGAGGTTCGGGGAAGTCGGGATAGTGGCGGGGCATGATGTTGAGCACGTAGTTGTAGCTGTAGCCGCACCGCTCGGCCCACTCCTGCAGCGTGATCAGGCCCTCCGTGCGCTCCTCGGGTTTCTCGGTCAATGGGGGTCCTTGTCCCTTCGGTTGGGGGCTTCTTCCGTTGCCGAGCCGGGGCGGGCGAAGGTGGTCTCCCAGGCTGCGCTGACCTCGGTCTTCTCGGCGGCGTAGGCCGTGCTCATGGCGTCGATCACCGCTGCGCGGGCCGCAGGCGGTCGCCAGCTCGCCGGGAGCACGCCGCGCTCGGCTGCTGCCAGTACCGGCCGCGAGCAGGCGATGTCCTCTTCCAGTCGCTCGCGGATCGCCGCGGCCGCGGCGTGTACGGTCAGTCCCGCGCGCACGCGCAGGCCCGCCATGCCTTCGGGGAGCGCTCCCTCGGCCACCAGGTCGGCCACGCCGCAGCCGATCGCCGCGGCCAGAGCGGCCAGCCTGGTCACCTCCGGGCGTTCGCGGCCGTGCTCGTAGGCGATGACCTGGCGGCGGGTGGTGCCCACCCGCTCGGCCAGACTGGCCTGGCTCAACCCTGCCGCCTCCCGCACTGCCCTGAGTCGCACCGGATCGAGCGGCGCCCCTGCTCCACGCACCATGTGACAATCCTAAACCACACGTGTTGTTTAGGAAAAAGCAGTGGTCTGCCGGAGGCATGCCCTGACTGCGAGGCGCCCTCTCAACCTGAGCGGCCGTCAGAACGGCTGGCTGTGGACGGGGCCGGAGCGGCGACTGCGCACAGCGCTTCAGCCGCCCCCACAGCGCGGGCAGCCCACTCGGATTCTCGGGTGAGCGATCCGTGACCGTGGGATGCGATGGCGGAGGGGCGGCGGGCAGACTGGGGGCGTTTGAACGTCCTGTGGTCGATGCGAAGGACGCCGGGGTGGTTGGCGTCCTTCGGTGGAGGAGTCCCCCCTATGCGAAGTGAGGCCGAGGAGAAGGCAACTCATAGCGGTCCGGGCCTGTCACGCAGTGACTGGTTCGGTGTCGTGGTGGTGCTGGCTGCGGCGCTGCTATTCGTCACGGTGGCGTTCGCGATGAGCTACGCCTCCCTGTACAAGGTCGCTGGCTGGCTGAGGTCCACCCCGCTGACCTTCGTCAACGGCGGCGACCTGAGATTCCTCTTCCCGCTGGTGCTGGACGGCCTGATCGTGTACTTCATGGCCTTGGACCTGTGGACGGAGTGGCGGCGCATCCGCCACCCCTACTACCGGTGGGTCGCCTACATGCTGGCCATGCTGACACTCGTGCTCAACGTCAGCAGTGCTGAGCAGGGCGAGGGCTGGCTGGCGCACGTGGCTCCGCCGCTGGGGGTCATCCTCATCAGCGAGGGTCTGGCGATCTGGGTGCGGTCCATGTCCGGACTGCACCGCAGTCAACCGGTCAGCGACCGGATTCCGCTGGGACACTGGGTGACCCGTCCGGCCAGCGCGACCCGGATCATGCGGCTGATGTGGGGCTGGAACATTCGCTCCTACGACGAGGCCGTGGAGATGGACCGGCAGCGCTGTCTGGCCTACGCGATGCTCAAGCAGCAGTACGGCCGGAAGTGGAGACGCCAGACCCCGAGCAACCTGTTGTGGATGCTCGACAACGGCCACGATCTGAAGCAGTCCTATGAGTTGGTGAAGGAACTGACCCCCTCGGTGCCGCGCTCGCGCACCGAGGCGGCCCGCCTGCGCCGCTCCGGCCAGGTGGCCGCAACAGCCGCTGCTGGCCGGTCGAGCACTCCCCCGGTCGGCCCGGCCGCTGGCCAACCGAAAGGACAGGGGACAGACACCGACGGCCACCTGGCCACCAGCCACCCGGCCACAGTTGCCGCTGTCGATGGCCGGACTGTCGGCCAACCGAAGGAGCGCGAGACGGACACCGATGGCCGGATGGCCGACGGCCACGACGGCCACAGTCCCGACGGCCAGGTGGCCGCAACAGCCGCTGCTGGCCGGTCGAGCACTCCCCCGGTCGGCCCGGCCGCTGGCCAACCGAAAGAGCAGGAGGCAGACACCGGCGGCCGGACGGCCGCCAGCCACGACGGCCAGGCTGGTGAGGGGCAGAAGAGTCCGGCACTTACCGTGGTCAGCAGTCCTCACCGCTCAGAGCGGCTCCGCGAGGTGGTGGAACTGCTGAGGAGCAACCCCGACCTGGTCAAGGGACCGATGCAGGAGATTGACGCCTTCGTCGCCGAGCGGTTGGGCATGGCGCCGCGCACCGCGCGCCGTCACCGTACCCAGGCCATGGCCGTGCTCGAACGGGAGAACCGCGACCGTGTGGAGGCAGGGGCGGCCTCCGGCCAGTGATCTGGCCGACCTCCCCTCCACCGGTGCGGGCCCTCCCACCGCTTCACGGAGGGCCAGAGGCGGCAGGAAGGGTTCGGGCGGCCACGTGGCCGCCCCTGCCGCGGCCAACTCCGGCCTTTCTTGTGGCCGGTGCGCGGCCAGATCTTCGGCCAACCGCACCGATCAGTGACTGTCCACGACAGTGATCGGCCAACGCCTTCGGCCACACTGGTGGCCAGAAGCGGGCTGGCCTTCTGGCCACCGGTGTGGCCGCCGCGCAGAGCGTGCGCTCACGGACGCGGTGCGGGACGTGGCCGCGCCACGCCCGGCGCGTTCCCCGAAGACGCGGACGGGGCGGGGGATGGCCGGGCAGGGGAGCGGTCGGCCGGAGGGTGGTCTGCGGGCGGCGGCGCGGGGACGGTTCGGGAGGAGTGCTGGGCGATCACCACGTCGGCGGTCACCGCTTCCTCGTGCAGGCGCTGGGCCTCGGCCAGGGCCTGGCGGTGCTGGGCGCGGGCCTGGTCCAGCCCGGCGTGCACCTGGTCCAGGCGCTGCTGGGCCGAGCGGCGGCCCCACCGGCGGTGCTGGGCGCGGACGTTCAACTCGACCAGTTCGCGGTGCAACTGCTCGGCGCGGAGTTCGGCGGCCGCGGCCTGCTCGTGCAGGGCTTGGATGCGGGGCGCGGCCTCGCGCATGGTCGGTCCCTGCCCGGCGCGGGCCTGCGCCGGACTCAGCGTCGGGACAGGGAAGATGGGGGCGGGGCGGCGGGCGCCGTCGAGTGCGTCGGTGACCATGCCCTCGTCGGCGTCGGTGAGGGTGCGCGCGTAGGCGGCGAGTACCCGATCCAACTGTTCGCGAGGCGTACGGGCTTGGCCGAGACGGAGCTGGACGTCCTCGGGCTCCAGTTCGGCGGCGGGCAGGTACAGGTCGCTGCGGGCCTTGACCCGCGACATCGCCGGATACAGCGCGTGCGCGTCCGCACCCAGGCCCAGCACGTGGCAGGTGGAGCTGGTCAACCCCTGGGCGGCGGCGATGGTCAGGGCGTAGCCGTGCACCAGGTGCCCTTGGGCGAGCTGGTCGGGGCTGATCCAGGCCTGCGAGGGCCGGGCGTCGTTCTGACGCCACTCGATCAACGCTCCTCGGCGGGCGTCCACGGTGCGCACCACACCGCGGTAGCCGTTGAGCACGTCCACGTCGTCGCGGTAGTCGTTTCTGCGGACGCGCACCACATCGCCCGCGGCCAACTCCAGACGGTCTCCGCCTGCCAGGGCGAAGGCCGTGTCGGGGCCGGTGAGGCGGCCGTCGGTGCGGGCGATGACGCGGGCGCGGGCGTTGAGCTGGTCGACGTCGGTGTTGGTGGCGGCCAGCATGAGGGCCTGCTCGATGCCCTCGTGGGGATCAGGATGGGCCGACCAGTCGCTCCACCAGGCGGCGACCATCTGCGCGTAGGCGTCGTGCAGGTCGGCGGTGGCGTGGACGTGGCCGGTGGCTCCCCACACCGCCAGGGTGGTGGCCCGGTGCCCGTCGCGCCACACCCGCAGCGCTGAGCGTTCCACGGCGTCGCGCTGTCGGCGGTTCTCCGCCAAGGCCAGTCCGCCGACCAGGTCGTGGACGCGGGCGAACGCGCCCCCCACGCCCACCGCACGCAACTGCTGGGGGTCGCCGATGGCCACGAGTTTGGTGCCGGTGCGTTCGGCCTCGGCGACCAGCACGGCCAGCGCACGGTCGTCGACCATGGCCGCCTCGTCCACGATCAGCACGTCCACGCCCGCCAAGCCGTCACCGCAGGCGATGCGCTGCTGCCAGGCGGCGAGGGTGGCCGAGTCGATGCGGGCCTCGGCACGCAGCTTCGCCGCCGCCACCGCCGCGGTGGAGGCGCCTTTCACAGTCAGTCCGGCGGCCTGCCAGGCGCGGCGGGCGGCATCCATCACCGTGGTCTTGCCGCTGCCCGCCACGCCGATGACGGCCTCGATGCCGTGCCCGGCGGTCAGCAGGCGGCGCACCACCGCCTCCTGCTCGGCGGAGAGGGGGAAACCGCGCTCGGCGGTGAACGCGGCGAACGCCTCCTCGACGACCGGAGCGGGCACGCGGGCCGCGTCTTGATCCAGGCGGGCGGTGGCCGAGGCGGTGACGGTGCGTTCGGCCTCCACGATGGAGTGGGAGGTGTAGCGGTCGGCATGCGACATGGGGGACTGGCCTGTCGCGGGCAGGGCCACCGCGTGGGCGTCGGCCAGGACCGTGGAGGTCAACTGCTCCAACTCGGCCTGGTCGGCCAGGCCGTCAGGGCAGGCCGCGGCCACGCGTGCCAGCACCTGGGCGCGGCTGGCGGTCTTGTCTCCGGCCACCATCCCGGTCTCGTCGTCCCATACCCGGGCGGCGACCTGGTCGGGATCGGGCTGCCGCGGCGGTCGCGCCCCGCCGCCCAGCCCGCTGGGGGGGCGGCTCATAGCCCAACACGGAACGCACCACGTGCTCGGGCACCCACCCGGATGCCAGGGCACGCCGATACCAGAACTCTTGCTCCTGCTCAGGAGTAGTGTCGATCTTCGCCCCCGCGGTGCGTCGCCCTGCGGCCCGGCGCGCGGACGCGGAGGCACCGGCGCCGACGGCGGCGTCGACCTGCTGGGAGCGGCGAAGCCCGGCGGGGACTCCGGCGATCTCCCATTGGCGCGTGGCGGCATGGTACTCCCAGCGCAGCCCGTACTCGGCGCTGAGTTTGCGTCGGTGCAGCGCGAGCGCGTACTCGCTGACCGCCGCGACGTGGCGGAACAGATCCCGCCCCCCGGAGGCGACGGTGCGCCACCTGCCGTCGGCGCCCTTGACGAGGTTGGGCACCATGATGTGGGCGTGCAGGTGCGGATCTCCGGGCGTGCCGTCAATGGGACGGGTGGTGCGGTGCCAGGTGATGGTGGCGGCCCACCCGGTGGTGGGCACGCGGCGGGCCCGGCGGCCGTCGCCGTGGTGGCCCGCCAGGGCGTAGCCGCACCACTCCTCCATCACGTCCGCGGCCTGGCGCACCGACTCCATGAACAACTCGTCCATCCGCTCAGCCACCGTGTCAGGGGCCAAAGCGCGCAGCACGTCGATCGAACGGGGACGGGTGATCGTCACGTCATAGCCCTGGTTGCCGACCCGGATGCGCTGCTCGGCATGTCCGCGGGCGAAGGCCAACTCCTTTTCCGCATACACCTGCTCCAGGCGGATTCCGGAGGCCTGGGCCACCTGCTCCAGGTCGCTGACGGGGGCGCGGTGGGTCTCGCCCCGGCGCAGCAGCGCGCGTTCCAGGCGAGCGAATCGCTTGGCCGCAGCCTCTGCAGCGGCCAGCAGCCCCGCGGGCGTGGTGTGCTGCTGGCGGGCGACCGCATGGACGGCCTCGATCAGGAGCCGGGCGGCCAGGCGGGCGTTGGGATGCACCGCCACCTTCGGTCTGACCAGCACCTCGCCGGTACCGGGGTGGCGTCCGGCCATGATCTGGCGGACCTCCTCCACCTCGGCGGCGGAGTCCAGCGTGGTGCCCGCCAGGTGGCCGAACTCGGCCCAGCCGCGGCCAACGCGCTCGATGCCGTGCCGGCCTCTGCCGCGCAACCGGTAGTCGATGACCACGTCCTGGGCGCGGGCGTGGTCCTGCCCGCACGTCTGCGACAGCCGGTAGTTGACGGCTTCGGGAGAGGAGCCGAGCTTGGTCACCCGCGACACCGGCCGCCCTCCTCCCGTACCGTCTCCGGCGGCCGCCAGGCCGCCGTATCTCGCAGAGATACCTCCGCTCAATCGGAGGAGCAGAGGGGATTGTGTCAGACCCGCGCACACCCCCGCAAAGCTTCTGCTTGCGCCGGATACGCCCGCGAGACACCGGCCGGGGCAGGCCGACAACATGGGGAGGCGAGAAAACGGGAGCAAGACAGCCCTACAGCGAACTGGCTGGCACACGGTTACCGGGCGCTCCGACTCCTGGCAGCGGTGCGGTCGTCTGCTTGGTGGTTGTGTCCGGGGAGGCCGCACCAGTCCGGCAAGGCACGCCCAAGGCAAGGATCGATTACGCGCTCACCGTTCCCCCCACGCGTCAGCACCCAGGCGAAGGGCGACCACGGTCTCGGGGCGTGGTGCTCGATCGCGCCGGGGCCCCAGCCGCAGACAGGCAGGGTCGCGCGATCGAGCACCACGCGATCCGAGGACGCCAGCGACCCCAGGCCCCGGCCACAGCGGGACGGCACGTGACCGGCCGCGCCGAATCGAGCGGCGCGCTCGTCGTCACCGCCGCCACTGCCGACCGGACCGATGGCTACCTCGGACGGGGACCTGGCCGCCGTTGGTGCTGCAGGCCGTATCCCGGAGTGGGCTGCGCTCCGCTGTTGGCTGGTGATCGAGGAAGATCTCGAAGGGCTTGCCGCTGAGACTGCGCGGTCGTGTGCGTCGGGGCGGGGGCGCCTGTCAACACCGGTTCCCGGCCAGGCTTGGAGTCGGGTTCGGGGCCGGGCTCGTGCTCCGGGGACGGTTCCTTCGGGTGCCAGTCGGTGTCCTCGCCACGTGGCTGGGGGGCGGCCTCGGCGTTGTCCGGAGCATGCTCGTCGGGATGGGTGCTCTCGGCCTCCACCGTGGCCCGGCGGGCACGGTCCTTGTCGAGCGGGGCCAGGCCCTGGATGCGGCGCAGATAGTCCACCCCGTCGGCGATGTGATCGCGGGCCTCCCGATAGTCGCCATGCACTTCTTCGGGTTCGGGCAGGTTGTCGGCGATGCGCTGGGTCTCGTCGCGGATGTGGTCCTGCTCCCTGGGAGTCAACCGGGCCCGCTCCAGCGCTTCGATCTCGTCCTGGATATGGGTGTCCTTGCTCCAGACCAGGTTGTGGTTCCTGCCGTCCGCGCCGATCTCTCCGGTCAACTGGTGGATGACCGCAGGAGTCCTGCCGGTGCGCGGGTACAACTCGATGCGGTCCACAGATTGCTCCTGGTAGGCGTTGGAGAGAATCTGCTTGAGGTTGGCGTACTCGCTGCGACTCTCGTCCGGAGTGATGGCGTGGTACAGCGTCCGGTTGTGGAAGTGTTCGTTGAGCTGGGACAGCATGGACATCTGGCGCTGCGGAACTGGCGGGATGCGCGCGGACAGGGTGACCTCGTAGCCTCGCTCGCGCGCCATTCTCACGAACTCCTCGACCCTCTCCGGGTCGTTGGAAGGCAGTACCAGACGCACGTCCCTGTCGGCGTTCATCGCCGCTTCGAACTGCCTGCGCATCTGCTCGTAGACCTTGGGGTCCACGGCCTGGATCGCCGCCGCGCGTCCCTTTCGCTCTAAGGTGGGCTGCCAGTCCCGGTGGGCGGCGCGCAGTCGGCGGCCGTCGATGGTGTGCGGTCCCTCGCCCGCGTCCAGGCGGGGGATCTCGTGGACCCGCCGTTGCTCCTGGTCCTCGGAGGTGTTCTCCTCCGTCTGAGAATCCGATCGATCGCTCTCCTGGGCGGGTTCGCCCAGGACGAGTTCGGCTCTCCCGCGCCGCTGCTCCTGGTCCCCCTGCTGCTCGTCGGGGAATTCGATGTGCAGGCTGGGGCGCTCGGCGGCAAAGGAGTCGCGGTTGAAGGCGGCCTCGGCGCGCGCAGGCTCCTCATCGCCGTTTCCAGACTCGTCTTCAGCGGCCTGTCCTCCGGGGCGGTCCGCGTCCGGCTCCTCTGGGGTGTCGGGGGTCTCCGTGTCAGCAGGCGTTTTTGAAGGCTGGTCGGTGCCGGCCTGCTCCCGGGGTGTTTCTTCCGGCATGTCGAACAGGGAAGGGGGCTCTGCCACCTTCGACTCCTCTGTTGTCGCGTTCGGGGAGGCATCGTCCCTGCGCTGCGCAACCTCGGCTTCCGCAGGAGGTGGGGCATGGCCGGGGGCGGAGGTTTCGTCGGCTGCGGGATCAGGTTCCTGCGCGGAGACCCGCCGCTGGGGCGTTTTGGCTTCGCCAGCCTCGACGGTTTCCGGTGAGGTCTGTGAAGCGGTCGCGTCGATCAGGGTGTCGATGTAGTCCAGACTGCCGCGCCCCAACTCCTTGCGGGCCCGTGTGACCGCGACGTAAGCCAACTGGGCCTCGGCCTTGAGTTCCGCACGCGACAGTTCACGTTCCTGCGGCAGCGCGAAGTCGTCTGCTCTTCGGCGGTGGAGGGGCGCTGCTCGTCCTGCAGGCGACGCAGCATGCGGATCGCGGCGATGTTGGCGCGCACCCGCGTCTTGGTGCCGGATTGGGCCAGGTCGTCTTGGGAGGCGGGGCGAAACCGCGGGGCCGCTACCGCTGTTGCCGGTCGTACCACTCCATCCACTCGGCCGGATCCGACGGCCCCCGCTTCTGCGGATCCTGCTGGGCCATCTACTCCGCCATCGTGTCCTCCAGTTCCGCCTCCTCGGTCGCCTCCGACAGCGGTTCCTGCGGTGTGGTCAGGCCCGGGTCCTCCGGCAGGAACACCATCTCCGCCAGCACCGCCTCCCGGGCCTGCAGGCGGGCCATGTTCAACCGGCCCTCCTTCTGCTCCATCGTCTCTCCGAGAAGGTCGTCTCCCGCCAGCCCCGTCCACCGCTGCTCCAACTCCTCGGCGACTTCCTGGCCCAGCGCTGTGAAGAACTCCTCCCGCTCCTGCTCCGGGATCCGCGCGAGGCTGAGCGGACGGTGCTTCTTCCAGTGCTCCCAGGCCATCCGCCCGAACTCGTTCATCACTGCCATCGGCTCTTTCCTCCGAGAAGTCGAGGTCCCGCTGTCCATCATCGGCCTGACTCATGACAGTCGGATTCCCTCAGAGGGAACCGGCTCGGGCAGTTCGTGTTCGATGCGGCTTCCGCGGACGCACCGGGAGAACGGTCCGTCCGGGGAGCGCAGGTAGGCCAGTGTGGGCAGCAGGTGCTGGTGGATCCAGGTGGACGGGGAGGCCAGTCCGGCGATCTCGGTGTCCATCAACTCCTGGTAGGCGCGGTAGGCGGCGTGCAGAACCGACACCGCGTCAGGATGCCGGTCCCATTGCAGGCACCAGGGCCTGTCCGAACTGGGCTCATACACCCAGGTCGGCACGACGTAGCCGTCGACCCAGGTGCGCAGCTTGGCCAGTTCGGCCTGTTCGGCACCGGCCTGGTGGCGGGGAAAGGCCGGGGAGTCCAGGTGCTGGAACTCGGCGCGGGGTTCGGAGAGTTGTCCGTCCGGTTCGGCGGGTGTCTGCACCTGCCCGTGCATCGCGATGTCACCGTCGCTCACCGGCTACCTCCTCGCTGCGGCGGCCTGTTCCTCGATGCGCCGCTCCATCAGATCCTTGTCCTTTTGCAACTGCTCGGCGTCGGGGCGCTCGTACCAGGCCTGCAGGTCGAGCAGGGCTGGGCGGGTGGCGGTGGCCAGCAGCAGCGCCTGCTTCTTGTCCAGTTCGCGGAATTCAGCGGCGTCCATGATCCGCTCCCGGCGTCGGGAGTGGGTGCTGCTGGTGCCGCCGCCGCTGGTGGTGAAGGACTGCTCGACGATGGCGCGCATGCCCACCAGGTGGGAGAGTTCGTCGAGGAACCGGTAGTCGTCCATGCCCGCGCCCAGCAGTTTGACCGTGGCCGCGCCCCACAGTTTCTTCATACCTTCCCGCCCCCAGGCGTCAGCGCCCTGGTCGTAGGACTGCAGCACGGTGGTGACGTTGAGGCCGAAGCCACCGAAGATCGAGTACTTGTTGGGCAGGTCCTCGATGCGGCAGATGTTGGCGGCTTCATCCAGCATCGCCAGCAGCGGCGGGTCCATCCGCCCGCCGCGGGAGGCTTCGGCCAGGCGGACCCCGGCGTCCAGGCAGGCGTCGGTGAGCGCGGCCAGAATGCCGGACGCGCCGCCGCCGCCCTCCTTGGACAGCATGTAGAGGGTGTCTTTGGACTCCACGAACGCGGCCGGGTCGAACTCCTCCGCCCCTGGCTGAGGGGTAACCCAGGCGGCGATGTCCGGGTCATACAGGCTGGCCACGGCTTGGCGGACGTGCTCGTAGACGCCGTCCTGGGTCTCCTGGGCGAGTTTGGTCATGCGTTCCAGGGCATCGGCCATGGCCTGCAGGCCGTGCCCGCGCAGGATGTAGACGGCGGTGCGGTCGCGCTGGTCGGAGGTCCAGTTGAGCATGTCGGCCAGCGGACGGTTGTCCAGGGCCGCGGCGTGCAGCAGGTTGGTGAGGGTGGAGCGCCCGGCGGCGGTGAAGAACTCGCCGTCGCCGCTGTGGGACTTGCCCATCGCGCGGGTCAGGTGTGCGGCCAGGCGGCGGGCGCCTTCCAGGGTGCGGGCCATCGACAGGATGTCCCACCACATGGTCTGTTCGCCGTGGGTGATGTTCTGCGGGTCGAACAGCCACACCCGCCCGCCCTGACGTTCGCGGTGGCGGGCGGTGATGGTGTAGACGTCGGGGCGCACCGAGGTGACCAGGCACGGCCCCACCGCGTCCAGGACGGGGTTGGCGACGATGCGGGAGGTCTTGCCGACGCGGGGCCCGGCGATCACCACGGTCACGTCTTCGAACGAGGAGCGCAATTCCATGCGGGTGCCCGCCAGATTGCCGAGCAGCAGACCTGTGTCGGCTCCGGTGAGTTGGGAGTCGGGCACGCCTTGGAGGGAGCGGCGCAGTCGCCGTGCCTTGGTGGTGGCGGCCTTGGGGGCGAAGTCCTGGACGTGGGCGCGGGTGGCCAGCCCGGGAACGGAGGCTCTCCACCGGCGCACCGCCCACGCTGCGAGCAGGCTGGCGAGTGCCACCACCAACAGGGCCAGGGCCAGGATTCCGGCTGCTATCCAACCGGAGTCGGCGCCGGGCCACAGCGGTTTGCCGCGCAGCAGCAGAATGATCATGCCGGGGCCGAACCGGGGCGGATTCCAGCCCGCGCCGGAGGCCCATGCGCCCAGGGTGCCGCCCAGCCACACCACGCCCAGCCCCAGCAGGGCCAGGGCGAGCGCGCCCAAGCCGATCAGCGGGGCGGGATCACCGAACAGGCCCAGGGTGCGGCGATCGTCGCGCATGGCCTACCCCTCCTCGCGCATCCAGCGGCGCATCGCCGCGTCGGTGTCATACAGCCGCAGCTCGGTGGGGGTCAGTTGCAGTTGGACGGCTTCGCCGATGCGCTCGCCCGCGCCGATGCGGATCAGGTACTTGCCGCGGCCGGGATGGATGCTGTGGGAGGCATCAGCGCCGGTGGAACTGGGGGAGGCCCAGGAGGCGATCAGGTGACGCTCCTCGACGGTCAACTGGCGTTGGGCCGAGACCCGCTCCAGCTCCGACATCGGCATGGCCGCCAGCAGCAGCGTGTCGCAGCGCTCCATCAGCCCGGTGGCCTTGGCCCGGTCCTCCTCGGTGGGCAGCGCCTCCAGGTCACGCAGCGAGTGGGTGATCATCATGGGGATCTCGCCGTTGTTGCGGTTGAGCCGGGAGATGCCGTCCAGGGCGCCGACCATGCCGGGGCCGGCCCGCAGCGCCCGCCACATCTCGTCCAGCGGCAGCACCAGAGGGCGGCGGGCGGCGCCGAAGGCGCGTGCGGTGTCCACGGCGGCGTAGGAGTAAGCCCAGGTCGCCAGCAGTCCGGAGGCCACCACCTGGTCGCCCGCGGTCAGCAGGGAACGCAGATCCACCGAGATCGCCGGGGCGTCCAGGTCCAGCGGAGTGGTGGTGGGTCCGTCGAACAGTCCGCTCAACGGCCCGTCGCACAGGTTGCCCAGTGCGGTGATGACCTCGCGGACCAGTTCCACGTACTGGGCGTGGTCGGCGACCATGAGCCGGTCGTAGACCTCTCGGGGCGGGGTGCGCAGCAGGGTGACCAGGTCGGGGATGGTCGGATCGGTGCTGCTGCGGTCGGTGGACATGCGCAGCGCCTCGGACAAAGCGGAGGCCTCCGGTGCGGTGGGGCGGCGTCCCAGCCCGTGCGGGCCCGCGAGCAGGCCGTGGAGGAACTCGGCGCGCCGTCCGTTGACCTCGGCGCGCAGCCGATCCCGCTCGGCCGCGGGCAGGGCGTGCATGCGCCGTCCCAGTGGACCCGAGTCCAGCGGGTTGATGCGGTCCAGGCCGCGGCCCACGCGCACCACCTGGCCGCCCAGGTGCTCCACCAGGGAGGTGTATTCGCCCTTAACGTCGCCGGGGCACAGGATCTGGTAGCCGTAGCTGGCATAGCCCATGCACAGCCGTTTGGCGATCGCACTCTTGCCCACGCCGGGCTGGCCCTGAATCCAGACGCCGGGGTTGGTGGTCAGCCGTCCCACCCATCCGGCCGGGTCGATCGCGCACATCTGCCGGGTGAACAGGTTGGGGCCGATCGGCACTCCCTCGGCAGGCAGCCCAGATGCCTGCAGCCAGGGGTAAAGCCCGGCGACCTGGACGGTGGTGCCCAGGTAGACGTGGCCGGTCTCGACGTGCCCGGCGCGTCCGGCGGCGGGTTGCGGCCAGCCGCGGCGGGAAGCGATGACGTCGGTGTGCAGTCGCGGCGCGGCCTGGGGCCGGGGCGCGGCAGGGGTGGGGGAAGCGGGCATGGGCATCACAGATCCGGAGGGTAGAGACCGGCCACGCCCAACCCGACCGCGAACGCGGCGGCCTGGCCGCCCCAGCACGGACGGATCCGCAGCCGAGACTGGGAGGCGGCCTGCTCGACGTGGCGGCGGGCCTCCTCCAACTCCTCCAGCGAACCGGCGGTGGTGGTGATGAACAGGGAGAACTCGCACAGTCCCGCGCCCTGGGCCTCTTCGGCGGCGGCCTGCTCGGCGCGGGCGGCGTCGGCCTCGTCCCGGGCCGACGGATCCCGGCCGGTCTTGTACTGGTAGACGCGCCGGGCGGAGGCGGCATCCTGTTCGCGCTTCAGCACTGACCCCGCCTCCTCGCGGGACAGCGTCCGATACAGGACCGTCAGCCGCTGCGGATAGGGGCTGGGCAGCAGCAGCGGCAGCAGCACGTCGTGGGTGACGTACTGGCGGGGGGCTTCCACCAGGCACCAGGTGATGGAGTAAGCACCGTCGTGGACGTAGTAGCCCCACTCCTCCTGGGCGGCGACGGGGCCCGCGTCCGGCCACTGCAGTTCCGCCCACCGCTCGGGGCTGGCGACCTGGTCGCTGGCCGGATCGAATCCGGTGCGCACGATCTGCGCCAGGTCGTCGGCGGAGGCCCGAGCCAGCACGTCCACACCGGCCGCGCTCAGCGACAGCCCTCCCAAGGACCGCAGCGTCTCGGCCACGGCACCGTCCACATCGCGGGCCGGCGTCTTGGTGGTGTCCACCGACAGCGTCAGGCGGGCCCGGATACGGGTGGTCGTGGCAGGGGCGGCGGCGACCACCTCGTCCATGATCTGCCGCGCCAGCCCCGGCGCGGCGGGATCGGTGCGCCCCGCGACATGCTGGGGCAGGTGGCTGCTCAGCGCCGGAGTCAACTCCACGGTCACCGCCGCGTGCGACACGGCGGTGTCGTCGGCCAGGGACGCCAGCACCTGTCCCCAGGCCCGCACCTGGTAGTTGACGGTGGCCTGGTCGGCCAGCAGTGCCCCGGTGGGCGACAGCAGGTAGGTGGCCGACATCAACCCGCCGCGTTGGTTCCAGACCACACCGACCCGACCGCGGCCCGGATCGTGCAGGTCCAGCAGACGGGTGGGCGCCAGCACGCCGGGCAGGTCCCACTTGCGGGGATAGGGCGCCCACAACTGGGCCCGATAAGCGGTCTGGCCGCGCAGTCGCGCGGCGGTGAACCGCATCCAGGCCAAGGCCAAATCGACCGCCCACACCCCGCGCACGGTGGTCACCGCGGCGGCCGCCACCACGGCTGCGGCGGGCAGCAGCCACAACGCGAAGGTCAGGCCGCGCAGCAGCGCCGCGATCAGCGGAACGGCCACCGCCAGCACCAGCAGCAGAGTCTGGCGGCCGTCGAGTCCGGCGATGCCCAGCGACCGGACACGCCGCCACCCTCCGTACAGCGGTGTGCTCACTGCGTCTCCTAGTCAAGCGGGTCGATGCCCGGCGGGGGGTTGAGGGTGGGCGGCGGCGTCCGATGGTCTCCGACCTCGGGAGGCGGGGCGGGCGGAGGAGGCGACGGGGCAGGGGAGGCCCCATCGTCGAAGGGCGCGTGCTGTGCTCCAGGCGGAGGAGTTGGGGGCGGCGCATCCGGGAGACGGGGACCGCCCCCCTCCCCTGCGGGCCCCGCAGTGGGATGCGGCTGCGGAGGGTGCGAGGACGGCTGGCCGGGTTGGCGCACGTGAAGGCCGGGCTGCCCCTGCGGGGAGGTGCCTCCCGGCGCGTGCGAGGCTCCGGGATGTGGCGGATGGCCTGCGGCGGCTTGGGCGGCGGACTCCATGCCCTTGCCGCCGCGGGCGCCGAAGGACACAAGGGACTTGAGCCACTTCGCGGCGGTAGCGGCCCATCCCACCGGTCCTCCCGCGGCCCCTGCGGCCGTGGACGCGGCCTGTCCGGCGGCCTTCGTCGCGGTCATGGCGAGTTGGCCCGCACCCTGATGGGCGGCGTGGGTCGCGGCCGCCTTCCGGGCGGCCTGTGCTGCCCGCTCGCCCGCGCGTTTCTGCATCCAGTGGCTGACGGTGCCGCCCAGTTGGCTGATGAGAAGAGCGTTGTTGGCAACAGAGCCGAGCGAAGCGCCGTTCTCCACCGCCGTGGTCATCAGCGGCTTGAACGACCGCATCATCACCCCGGGGGCGATCACCCCGACGAACAGAGTGACCAGGCCGCGCATGATGTCGATGGCGTCATTGGACAGCGAGGCCTGAGTGAAACCCACCGCGAAGACGAGAGCGACCATGGGCTTGTACAGCAGCACCGTGGCCACCAGGGAGAGCAGGCCAGGCAGCCAGCGCTTGCTGTTGGTGCTGCCGATCTGACCTGCGGCGGCGATCGGCAACAGCAGCAGCATGATCGGCAGTGCCGCCTCGTGGACGAACAGCAGTGCGCCCTGCACGAACGACATGATGAACGCCAGGATGTAGAGCACGATGATCAGACCGGAGAAGCCGAAAGTGACGTGGAGTGTGGCCGCGACACAGTGTCCGAAGGCTTTGCCGAGTTCCGCGTTGTCGCTGTTGTTCGCCTCGGGGAAGTCCAAGACCAGTCCGTCGGGCTGGGCCTGGTCGGCCTGGTATTGGCTGCACCCGTCGTACTTCATCCCTTCGGTGAGGAAGAAGACCGACAGCCAGTCGGTGAAGTGGCTGAAGCTGATGAGGACGGCCACACCGGCCACGCACGTGGCGGTGAACACGCCCAGCCCTTTGAGGGTGGAGACGATGATGCCGGGCTGGCGCGAGACCATGAGCCGGATGCCCTGGCCGATGAGCAGTAGCGTGCCCACGAACATGCCCAGTCCCAGCATCACCGGCCACAGCACGCTCGCGCTGGACTCCTCCAATTCGGGGTGCTGCGCGATCCACCAGTACAGCAGTGCCGCGAAGAACCAGCGGACCCCCTGAGCCAGAGTGACACCGAATACCTCGATCTGGTTGTCCACGAGCGTGCCCACCGGATCCGCGACGGCATCAGTGGCTTCGTCCAGCAGGGACTGTTGCTCTTCACCGGTACTGCTCCAGCATTCGCTCTCCAGGTCTTTGGAACGACCGAGGAGGCCGGTGTCTTCGGGAAGGTTGCGGTTACGGGTGACGCAGAAGAAGGGTCCGTCAGCGAGTTCCGGGGACACGCACAGCATGGCGTAGTCGCTGTCGTCATCCTGCTCATGCTCGGTCCCCGCGAACACCTCCTTGTAGTGCTGGATGAATTCGTCGATTTTTTCCTGCACCACAGTGTCATTGACCGGCAGGGACGCCTCGTCGTCCTCGGTGACCTCTGTCGGCGTCTTGCAGAAGATGGTGGCCTGCTCACCGGTCTCCCACCCGAGCCTGTTCTTTAGATCTGCGGTGTGTTCAGCCCATCCGTGGTCGCGCAGTTCTTCTGGCGAGTGCGGGTCGAAGGCGTCGGCCGCGGCCGACGACGCGGTCATCAGCACTGCGAGAACCGTGCAGACAACAACGATCCAGGCGCGCTTCATTCGCTGTCGTCCCACTCGGGGAAGGAGATCGGCGTCCAGTTGGGATTGTCGAGGGTGTAGTCCTCCTCCTTGGGCGCGTAGAAGTCCTGCCTGGAGGGATCCCGGGCCTCTTCGATCACCCAGTCGCCGGAGCGCACCGAAGGCTCCCAGCGCATCAGACAGCCGTGGATGTAGCGCCGCTTGAACACCAGTCCCATGCCGTCGCTGATCTCCTCGGTGGCCAGAATCTGCACACGTACCGTGGTGGAGTCGGTCTCTTCCCACCACACTCCGATGGGGGTGATGTAGAAGTAGGACGCCGGGGCGGGAAACGCCTCCCGGTCAAAGGTGGTCCCCTCCGGCCGGTCCCAATCGATGCCGTGAGCGCGGACCTTCAGAAAGCCCTCTATCTCCTCTTCGAGGTCTTCAGGGGGGATCTGCTCGTTCTCAAGGCCGTGGTAGACGATCAGGGCGTCGGCCAGAGCTTGTGCGTCATTGGTCGAGAGTGCCTGGACGGCGGCGATGGCCGCCGAGACGGCGCCTTCGGGGGTGCGGGGATAGTTCACCTGGTACTGGCCCAGAGCCAGGTTCTCTCCGGCCAGGGGCACGAAGGTGTCCGCTGTGGCGGAGGGGGCCGGGCTGGCCTGCGGGCTCGAAGACGCCGTCGGAGTCTGCGCGGTGCCGGCCCGGCCCAGCAGCCAGCCGACGACCAGGGCCAGCACGACCAGGAACGCGGCGGCGGCCAGGAGAAGACGACGGCGGGTGCGTGCGGCTCGGGCGGCGATCTGTGCGGGTGTGGACATCAGGTCGCGAACAGTCCGGCGACGATGGAGGTGGCCATGACCACCAGGCAGGCGCCGAAGATCACCGAGACGGCGTGGCGCAGGCCGTCAGCGGATGTCGCCGACCGGGACGCCAACTTGCCGACCATCAGCATGATCCCCGAGGCGACCAGTCCGAAGAACGCCACGAGCGCGGCGATCCAGTAGGCCCATCCGATCCAGGTGGTGGCGTACTCGTCCAGGCCGGGCGGCGCGACCGCCGGGGAGTCCCAGTCCGGATAGTTGCCTCCCGGGGCCGGGGACTCGGT
The DNA here is from genome assembly GCF_003574835.2 of Thermobifida halotolerans. Classification (NCBI taxonomy): domain Bacteria; kingdom Bacillati; phylum Actinomycetota; class Actinomycetes; order Streptosporangiales; family Nocardiopsidaceae; genus Thermobifida; species Thermobifida halotolerans. The sequence continues at coordinate 52,840 of NZ_CP063197.1, forward strand.
CGTGTCCGCCAGGAACAGGGCAGCGTCCGTCAGCAGCAAGAGCGGTTCCATGGTGGGGTCTTCCGTGTCGGCTCACGCGCTGGTGAGCGGGGAGGAGGGGGTGTCCAGAACCAGAGAGGGCACCGACTCCGGGCGGGGGGAGTGCGCGGCGAGGTACGTCGCGGTGCACAGGATCTGGCGGATCCGGGTCAGCGTCCGGCGCGCCCGAGCGACGTTTCGGCCCCTGCCCCGCAGTGCCTCGGCGGGCTCATAGACCATGCGCAGGCCGGGCAGGTAGGGAATCTCCAGCGTCCATTCCACCCGCTCGGCCAGGGCGTGGGTGTGCCGCACCACGGTCGGCGGTGGCGGTAGCGGGGCGTCGCGCACCACCAGCAGCACCGGACGCGCCAGCGTGTGCGGCCACCGGGAGATCACCGCGGAGGCGTCGACCAGTCCACGTACGGTCGAGGGGGCCACCACCACCTGCTGGACGTGGGGATCGTCGTCCAATCTGCGCGCTTGGGCGACGTACAGCGTCAGGGGGATGTCCTCTCCCACCGCCTGCAGCAGGTCCCGGACGAGAAGCGCATGGCCGAGGTGTTCGGGTGCGGCAGGAATCAGCAAGGCATCGTGGGAGGCCCTTCTCTGACTTCTGAAGGAGTCCTGCGACCGCCCCACGTCCCACAGTGAAGAGGACGAGTTCTCGGTCATGGATCGCATCCTGCCGTTCTCACATTACGGTCAGTCGACACTGTTTATACCATCAGTCCTGCTACGGACATGAGCGCCATAAATCACAGAGAGCAGAAATGGTTCCCCCGTTGAAGTGGCCTTTTGCGCGCCGATTGGCCGCGGCGGCCCTCCTGGTCACGGCGTCCGCGGCGTGCGCGTCGGCCTCCGCCGGCACCTACGCCATTCCTGACCAGGTCGAAGGCATCCCCGACGTGGTGCTGCGGGCCTATGGCCAGGCTGCTGCGGCGGCGGCGGAGATCGCCCCGGACTGCACGGGGATGCGGTGGAGTGTGGTGGCCGGAATCGGCCAAGAAGAATCTCACCACGGCACGCTCAACGGCGCTTCGGCCGACACGGCCGGAGACATCACCCCGCCGATCATCGGTGTGGCGCTCGACGGCGGGGTGATCAACGACCGCGGGGACACGGTGCAGGCCATTTCCGACACCGACGGCGGCCGCTACGACCGCGACCCGAAGTGGGACCGGGCGGTCGGGCCGATGCAGTTCATTCCCGCGACGTGGGAGACCTGGGGCAAGGACGGCAACGGCGATGGAGTGGCCGACCCGCACAACATCGTCGACGCCGCCTACGCCGCGGTCGCTTACCTGTGCGGCACCGGAAAGACCAACCTCAACGACCCCGCCCAACTACGAGACGCCCTCTACCGCTACAACCACTCCAGCGCCTACGTGGAGAACGTCTACAACCACATCCAGGAATACGACGCCATTCCCGTGGCGACGGCCGGAGGCTACGGCGCGGGCGCCTCAGGAGCCGCCGCTACGGCGATCGCCTGGGCCACCCAGCACGTGGGATCGCCGTACGTGTGGGGCGGCCAGTGCATGGACCCCCTGAAAACCATCGAGGGCCCGCGCGGCAGCCCCACCGCGAAGGACAGGTACCACAACTGCGACTGCTCCTCCCTGGTCCAGCAGGCCTACGCCGCCGCCGGGGTGTCCCTGACGCGCACCACCACGACGCAGTTCGCGCAGGACGACCTGCTGGCCATCGAACCGGTCAACGGCCGCGGCTCCGCACTGACCGACCAGGACCTGGCCGCCCTGCAACCAGGAGACCTCATCTACTTCGCCTCCGAAGGCGCCCCCGGCGCTCCCCCGACCCACGTCGGCATGTACCTGGGCAACCGGCAGATGATCCACGCCCCCAACTCGCGACGCGACATCGAGATCATCGATTTGAAGGCCGACCGGGGCGGCTACTACATGGGCGGAGGAGCCCGCTACTGGGGCACCAGGCGCGTGGTCGGGTGATCGTCGACGAAACCATTCTCAGCCCCGCCCTTGACCCCCGAGACGACACGAGGTGAGATCACCGAGACGAGGAGCAGCAGTAACGGTCGGTCAACGCCGTGAAGCCGACCAGAACACGAACACGACCCCTTCGGAGGTTCCGTTGAGCACCGACGACATCAACGTTCTGTACGACGTCCTCTGCGACACCGCGACCGCGCTCACCGGCCGCTACATCGAGTTGGGCAGGGCCGCCAAGACCCCCGAGGAAGAGGAGTACTGGAGCAGCAGGATCATGGCCCTGCGCAATGAACGCCGCAGCGTTGATCACAACGACCGTGAGGCCATCCGCGAACACACCCGCCGCTGGGTCCGCGAACTGGAAGAACTGGAACGTTGACGGTGCCCGAAGAATACGCCCTCAGCCACGAACGACTCGACTACTTCTTCGAACGGCCCAGACGCAGTGTCCGCGACTTCGTCTTCGGAGAGTACTCCGCCACCCCGGACGATCCGGTGCTGGTGCTTCTTGGAGGACAACCCGGGGCGGGCAAGAGCCGCGCCGTCGAGAGTGTCAAGGAACGCCACCCCGATCGTCTCGTCCC